>VXTH01000143.1:0-6145 GCA_009837565.1 Chloroflexota bacterium
CGCCCGACTTGATCACGTTGGCGAACGCGTCGTAGCCGCGCATGAACGAGACCGGACCGGACGCTTTGCCGCCGCCGGTCAGCGACTCCTTGCTCGAGCGCAAGGTCGACAGGTTCGAGCCGGTCCCGCTGCCCCACTTGAACAGCAGGGCCTCGCGCTTGGCCAGATCCATGATCGATTCCATCGAGTCCTCGACGGAGTTGATGAAGCAGGCCGAACACTGCGGGGTTTCTTCGATGCCGACGTTGAACCAGACGGGCGAATTGAACGCGGCGTACTGATTGATCAGCAGGTAGCGCAACTCCTGCGAGAACGCCGAGGCCGCTGCGCCGTCGCTGAAGTAGCCGCCTTCGCGGCCCCAGCGGGTGATCGTCTCGACCACCCGATCGACGAGCGTCTTCATCGACGTCTCACGCTGCGGTGTTCCCGCTTCGCCCCAGAAATACTTCGAGGCGACGATGTTGGTCGCCGTTTGCGACCAGAACGACGGCGTCTCGATGTCGGTCTGTTCGAAGATCGTGTCGCCGGTGTCGGAGGTGATCGCAGCGGTGCGATACGTCCACTCGATCTGCGCGTACACGTCATCGCCCGGCTGGGTGAAGTGCCGACCAATCAACGGTTCGCGAACGACGCGAGCGGCAGGCAGAGCGGCAGCGTGCTCCTCAACAGCGGCGTCACCACTGAAAGCGGCGGTCGCTTCATCTGCAACGTCTGAGTGATCGTCAGCGCGAGTCATGATCCGTTCTCCTGCACTAGCAATAGTAGTACGCTTGTTCCCTGCATGTGGCAGCGCGACCTGCGACAATCGCAGCCGTTATGTATAGACCGTTAGCAAGTGAAGACGAGGTCACTTGGGGCGGTCTCCCTCAACAATTGTTCAACAGAGTGAACAGCTGAGCAGCAAGTGTAGCTACTCTGGACGGAAATTGCATCCCCTCCGAGTTTCCGAAGCCAAAAGTCTCTCCGACTGCGAAGCTCAATTGCGTGCCGGCAGAGGCCATCCGACCCACGGGTACACTAAATCCGCCCGCCCGGCTCGCGCGCGTAAGCGCCAACAACTCCACAGGAGGCGTTGAGGACGTGGACGCTCCCATACATCTGCCGCTTCTGCCCTGCGGCATCGGCTCGACCCGCCACACGGACGCTACTTCAGCGGTCTCCGAAGTGCTCGAGGACTACTGGCGGCTCCCCTTTTGGCCACAGTTGCCGAACCGAACGCCGGAAGAACAGATGCTTCCGCAAGCGGCGCTCTCGCTGCCCGGGGCAACGTGGGACGGCCAGTATGTCTCCTGGTCTGGCTCGCTGTCCGACGATGACATCGCCAGCGCCGGTCTTCCGCCACGCGAGCGCGCCAGCGGACTCTACGAGCTGCTGGACCGGCTTCCCACCGTACCCGAAGAACGCAAGTCAAAGGTCGTCAAGGGACAGATTGTCGGACCGCTGACGCTGTCTCGTTGGTCGCGGGACGCCGCCGGACGCGCGCCGCACGAGGATCTCGACACCTTGGCCCGTCTGGCCGCCTGGTTGGGCGCCGCCGCGGCTGAACAGGCGCGCGTCTTTCAGCGGCTTGGTTACCAGGCGATCATCCTGTTCGACGAACCGGAATTGGCCTCGGTCGGCGAGCCGTCTATCCCGCTCCCCTGGCGCGAAGTCGCGCCGGTGCTGCGAGCGGCGATTGAACCGGTCCAGCGGATCGGCGCGCTGGCTGGGATTCACTGTTGCGCCTCGCCGAACTGGACGCGAGTGCTCGACGCCCGGCCGAACCTCATCCATTTCGACGCCCGCGAAGGACATGTCGAAGACGTGATCGAGCATCACCGCGCCATTCGAGAGCACGTCGCTCGCGGCGGCTATCTCGGCTGGGGGTTGTGGCCCACCGACGGACTCGGGCCGATGCCATTCGATTCGAAAGACATGCAGTACTTCCTCGCCAACAAGGCCAGGGACCTGTCCTTCGTCGACGCCTCGGTCGGCCTAATCTTCAAGCGCTCCATGCTGACCGGCGTGTGCGGTGGGGCCGGGCTCGACGCGCAGACCGAGCGACAGGTCGCGCGCGACCTCGAGGAGTTGTCCATGGGCATCAGGCACCGCTATTGGATCGCCGCGACGACCGACGTGGATCCTGACTCGCCGCTGACGTGACGGCGCCCGGTGGTCTAGCTATGTCTAGCTATCAGGTGACCTCGCTGTACCGCTCGAGAAACTCCAGCATCAGCCGGTTGACATCCTCCGCGCCCTCCTGCTGGACCCAGTGACCGCAGTCCGGCAGGTACATCAGCTCGAACGGGCCGCCGAACAGGCCGTCCATTCCTTCGGTGAGCTCCTTGCCCAGGGCGGTATCGCGTTCTCCCCAGATCAACAGTGTCGGAGCCTCGATCGTCGGAAACGCAGCCGCAGCCGCGGAAGATGGCCCAAGGACACTATCCAGGACCTGGCCCAGCCCCGGGAATTGCGCCACCAGTCGCGCGCGTGATTCCTGGGTACCGGCCCGAACTGCGGCGCGGTAGTAGTGCAGCGGCCCGCTGAGTCCGTGTTGCGCAGCCGCACGACGGTACTCCTGCATGACCTCTGCAGGAAATGCATCAGGGTGAGCGGCGGTGTCGCGGAACACCCAACCAACACGCTCGTAGTCGTTCGTCGCCAACCAGCGTTCGGGCAGTTTCGGAATCTGAAACACGAACATGTACCAGGAGCGGCCAATCTGACGGAAGTTGGGCTTGGACCCGAATGCTTCGGCCATGCGCTCCGGGTGCGGGGCGTTCATGACGATCAGCCGTTCGACAGAGGACGCGTAGTCCATCGCGAACTGCCACGCCACCACGCCGCCCCAATCGTGACCAACGATCACCGCGCGTTGCCGGCCGAAATGAGCAATGAGCCGCTCCACATCCTCGGTCAGCAAATCCATCCGATAGTCGTGGATTTCCAGGGGCGCGTCGGACAGGTTGTAGCCGCGAAGATCGGGCGCGACCACCCGGTAGCCAGCCGCCGCCAGGGCCGGCATTTGCAGTCGCCATGACCACCAGAATTCGGGAAATCCATGCAGCAGGATTGCCAGTGGCGCGTCCGCCGGATTGCCCTCGGGCTGCATCTCGGCATAGTGCAGACGCACCCCGTTGGCTCCATCGGCGAAGCCGTGAGTCCAGGGACCTTGAGGTTGCGATTGAGTCGATCGGTCGCTCATTGCGCCGAAGTCTCGGCAGCCTCGGTCACCAGGAAGTCCAGCATGGCCGCTGTCACTTCTTCGGGCTTCTCCTGCTGGACCCAGTGTCCGGCATCGTCAATCAATACCGTGCGCAGGTCATCGACGCGCTCCGCCGCTTCCTCCATGAATGGCAGCCGAACCGCGCGATCCTCCCGGCCCCAGATGAACTGAGTCGGACACTCTATTCGCTCATTGCGGTCGGCCCAGGTCAGGAACCAGTCGGGCCAGTAGATCGAGCGGTAGTACTTCATTGCCGACGACAGGGCCCTGGGCTGCTTCAATGCTTCGGCGAAGATTGCGATGTCTTCATCCGTGAACGCATCGTTGTTGGCCGCCACACCCGAGAAGATGTTCCTCGTCGTTTGATCGATGTCGCCCCAGCCGCGCCGTTCGGCCAGTCCCGGGACCTGCATCAGCAAGGCATACGTGTTGTTGGGGTAGTTGCGCCGGCCCCAGTACCAGGATCGGATCAGCGGCGCGTTCATCACGATCAGCCGGTCGCAGGCCGCCGGATAATCGATCGGAAACTGCAGGGCGATGACCCCACCCCAGTCGTGGCCGACCACCGTTGCCGAGGTTTCGCCAAGCGCGCGAATCAGCCCTCGCACGTCCTTGGTCAGATTCTTGATGTCGTATCCGCCGCGCGGCTTGTCGGACAGGTTGTAGCCGCGCAGATCGGGCGCCACGACCCGAAACCCCGCTTCGGCGAGTGGCGCGATCTGAAATCGCCACGAATACCAGTGCTCGGGGAACCCGTGCAGCAGCAGGACCAACGGACCTTCGCCTTGCTCCACGTAGTGAAGGCGCACGCCGTTCGTGGTCGCGTGCCCGTGTGTCCAACCGGCAGAGTCAACTGCAGTGTGTTCGGCGCTCATGAAAATCTCCGCCCCCGGGCGGCGGGTCGGCCCAGCCCCAGGGTCCGTGTTAGTTCAGCCAGGTCAGCGGGTTGACCGCTTGACCGTCAATGATGATTTCAAAGTGTAGATGCGCCCCGGAAGAATTCCCGGTATTCCCCACAGTGCCGATAAACGCGTTGGCCTGGACCCACTCCCCTTCGCGAACCCAGATGGCGTCGAGATGCGCATAGCGCGACCGGTAGCCGCCGCCGTGGTCAATCTCGATCCAGTTGCCGTACGAGGGATCCCATGTCGCGACGGTCACCTGTCCGGCAGCTGTCGATCCCACGATCGTGCCAATCGGCGCCACAAAGTCCACGCCCGTGTGATACCCGACAGCGTTTGCCCGAGGAGTCCCAAAGAAGTCGCTGATTTTGTCGTAGCCCAATGGCCAGAGGAAATCTGGAACCGACCACACCGCGGCGCCCTGGCTGCTGCCGACGCCCGTCGTCACGGCGCTGCCCGAGGCCACTGACGCGGATCCATGAACCAGCAACAGCTGTTGACCGGCAAGAATCTGGTCCGGACTGGAAATGCCATTCGCGGGATACGCCAGAGTGGCTTCCAGGCTGGCCTGTAAGTTCTCCACCAGGAAGTCGAGACTGTCACCCGGCTGAACGGTGTACACCAGCCCGTCAACGGCGGGCAGTGTCAACGTCTGACCGACGTTCAACAGATTCGGGTCGTACACGTCGAAGTTGTTGAACAGGACTGTTGCTTCTTCCAGGCCGAATCGCTTGGCAATGCTCGAGGCCGTGTCGCCCGGCTCGATTGCATAGCTGAACGACACGGGCAACTGCGCGCCGGCGTGGAGTCCCAGGTACTGCCGAATCCGCGCCGCCGGATCGTCGAGAGCGGCCGCTTCGACCGTTGCCGCCGAGGTATCGATAGAGCTACCAGCATCGGCGCCGGCCGTTGCCTCCGCAGGTGTCCCGGTTGTCGTCGAGGTCGAGCCCGAGGCGACGGGCTCTGCGGCAGCTGCGCCGGACGACGAAGGTCTCACAGTCGACTCAACGCCTGATGTCGTTGACGTTGATTCCGCTGCTGCGGTCGGCGCCGTGGTTCTCGATGCTTCAGCTGGAGCGGTGGTCGTTGGCGGCGGGGCAACCTGAGTAACGGCGCGCTGTGTGCCTGAGGTCTCGGTGGGCGCCGGGACGACGACCGGCAGGGACACCTGAGAAGAGAGTTGCACATCGAAGATCACGGCCGCGATCGCGACCAGCGTCGCTGCGACGACGATCACGAACGACCATTGCTGGCCTGCACTCTCCGTGTGTTGCGTGGGGCTTTCGACCAGCGCCCAACCGCCCAGTCGACTGCTCAGCGGCGCTGCCGATAGCCTCAGCATGCCACGTACCAGGACGGAAACGATCGGCTACGCGCTGTCCACATTACGTCGGCAGTTTATCGCAGTCCGGACGGCGCGGTACGCCGTGACAATCGTCGAAAAATCAGCTACCATGACAGCGGTTGGGAACGGAGAGGAGGAATTGATGCGCAAGCTGAACATTCACCTCGTCTTTGGAGTACTTCAAGTCGACCGTCCAGGCTCCCGTTAGGGAGCCGAAGGCACAGAAGAAGATGCGCCCCCGAGAGGGGGCGTTGTCGTATGTAATGGATGATGGCCCATGTCGGAATTGCCAGAGACGGTCGACAGACACCAGGACTCAATCGAGCGCGCTGCCGCGCTGCTGAATCAATCGCACTATTGCATCGCCTTGACTGGCGCGGGCATCTCGGCAGAGTCGGGAATTCCGACGTTTCGGGGCAAAGACGGACTCTGGACCAAGCACGGCGAGCCGCCGTTGAACCAATACGAACAGTTCTCTGCTGATCCGGCCGAATGGTGGCAGAACGTCGCCGAGCGCCGGCGTAATCCCGATGAGCTGACTGCCACTATCGCGGACGCTCAACCCAATGACGCCCACTACGCGATGGCCGAACTCGAGCGCATCGGCGTGCTCAAACACATCATTACCCAAAACGTCGATGGTCTCCATCGCGCCGCCGGGGCCGAGAGCCTCACGGAGATCCACGGCTGTAC
>VXTH01000143.1:6155-8217 GCA_009837565.1 Chloroflexota bacterium
CTGTACGACCCTCCTCCGATGCATCGCCTGCAACTCCCGTTCGCCCTTTGACGAGATTCCCGAGATCTTCCCGCCGCGTTGCGACAAGTGCGGGGGCATCGTCAAGACCGACACCGTGATGTTCGGCGAGCCGATCCCACCCGATTGCCTACAGCGTTGCTACGAAGAAGCCTCCCGCGCCGATTGCGTCATCCTCGTCGGCACGACGGCCGTCGTGTCTCCGGCAGCCGACTTTGCCTTTGCGGTCGGCCAGCGAGGCCACCCAATGATCGAAGTCAATCTCGATCCGACCATCATCACGCAATACTGCACCGTCGCGATTCACGACAAGGCGGGCGAGCTGATGTCTCGAATCGTGTCTGAGGTGAAGCAGATCCAGACGGCAGAATCGAACTGAGCCGGGTATGACGAAACGTATACTCGACCCATGACCACTACACCCGAACTTGGCATCCACTGGGGCGATGTCACCGCCGAAATCACGTCGGTTCTGCGCGACTACCTCCGCATCAACACGTCCAATCCACCGGGAAACGAACAGGCCGCTGCCGAGTTTCTCGCGCCAATTCTCGAATCCGAGGGGTACGAGTGCGAGTACGTCGAGGCCGGACCAGGACGCGTCTCGATGCGCACGCGCCTGCACGGCGCCGGCGCGGCACGCCCGTTGATGCTGCTCAACCCCACCGATGTGGTCCCCGTTCAGGAGGAGTTCTGGGACGTCGATCCCTTCGCCGCGGTCGAGAAGGATGGCATGCTCTGGGGTCGCGGAGCCCTCGACATGAAGGGCATGGGCACACTTGAGTTGCTAGTCATGCTTCTGTTCAAGCGACTCAATCTGACGCCGAACCGCGACATCGTTTTCCTTGCCGTCGCGGACGAGGAAGCCGGTTCCGCCTTTGGCATGGAATGGCTCGACCAGAACGAGCAGGGATGGATCACCGAGCCTGAATTTGCGCTGAACGAGGGCGGCATGGGCGCGCTCAATCTGCTCGGCTCGAACCGGCCGGTGTTCGCTTGCTCGCCCTCGGAGAAATCGCCGCTCTGGCTCAAGCTGCGCGCCGAGGGTCAACCGGGACACGGCTCGACGCCGCACGGCGACAACGCCGTCGAACGACTGATCCGCGCGCTGTACGCCATCCAGAACTGGGACCGAGCCGTCACCATCCAGCCGCATACCGCTGAAGCGCTACAGCGTATGCGCGACGCAAACGCCTGGGCAGGCTCCGCGCCCAGCCTGAACAGGCTCTGCCAGACCTATCCCGCCTTCGCTGCCGTGACTCGAGACACGATCTCCAACACCGGCGCGACCAGCGGCATCAAGCACAACGTCATTCCCGCCGACGCCGAAGCGACACTCGATTGCCGCCTGCTGCCGGGAGAATCCTACGACGACTTCATCAAGTCCATGCGCGACGTGATCGACGACGAGAAAGTCGATGTCGAAGTCGTCTTCGGCAGCATGGGACCATCCAGCAGCTTTGAAACCGAGATGGTCAGCGTGATTGAAGATGTCGTCCGAGAACAGGTCGAAGGCGCGCTGGTCATTCCCTCCACCTGCGTCGGCTTCACCGATTCACGGGTGCTGCGCCGCCACGGCGTGCACTCCTACGGATTCGTGCCGACCCTGATGGACGCCTCACTCGCCGCCGGCGTACACGGTCACAACGAACGCACGTCGATTGAAGGCCTGAACACCGGCATCCAGATCCTCTTCGAAGTCGTCCGGCGTTTCACCAACGCTCAGCGCCTCTGATTCCGGCAACCGGCCACTTCTCCAGCAACAGTCTCCAGGGAGGCGAACCGTGCGACATCCTCAGCTCGATGGCCAATGGGCGCTCATCCTCGGCGCATCCTCCGGATTTGGCGGTACCACCGCCGTGGCGCTCGCCGAGGCGGGAATGAATATCGCCGGCGTCCATCTCGACCGCCGCTCGACCATGGCCAACGTGGAGCAAATCGTCAGCGAGATCGAGTCGCATGGTCGCCAGGCCGTGTTTCACAACATGAACGCCGCCGACGAGGCCAAGCGCGGCGACATGCTCGACAGCCTGCGCGAGCAGCT
>VXTH01000162.1:0-8161 GCA_009837565.1 Chloroflexota bacterium
TGGTGGCGCTGGACCTGACCGGCCAGGACGCCCTCAGCCAGGAGCCACGCCCTGACGTCGCTGCCGACGTGCGCATTGCGGCGCAACGTCTGGAAGACGGCAAGGTTCGATTCGGCCTACGGGTGCGCGACGGTAGCGGCGGATGGGTGGAGCCGGTGACGCCTCGCGCGCATCGATTCGATCCGGCCACGGTCTCCATCGGGCGTTGGCTGGTCAGCTCTCCGCTGACGCTGGAGGTCGACGGAGCCGGAATCGGCCGACTCGCGCGCTACGACCAGTTCGAGCCCTCGCCGGGCGGTGAAGTGGAGCTCGTCAGCGGAGTGGAAGGCTGGGTCGGCGACGCGCATTACTCCGCCCATCACCGTGAGGATGGCGACCTCGTCACCATCGTCTCGATGTACAGCACCTCGGTCGGCGCGCCTGACGGTGAACTCCGGACGACTATCACCTGCCGGGACGGCGAGACCTCGGTCAGTATCGGCGGCCTGCCGAGCCACCTGAGTGACGGTGCGCTCACGCAACTGACCTTAGTGGCGTGGAGCGTGGACCATGGGACGCGGCACAGAGAGCATCGGGCCTTGACATCGAGCGCGAGCGGACCCGAGCTCGTCGAGAGCACCGAGAGTCGACTGCCCCGAGCGTTGCTCGGTGGCGGTTCGCAGCTCGCCCTGGCGATCGGCACGACTCCGGAGCTCAGGGCCAACGTCGACCTTGACGGCCTGCGCGCGCTGCCGGTCTACGACAATCTCCGCCACTGCGCAGGAGAGGCAGTTCAGACGGGACGCACTGAATTGCGCATCCGCGCGCAGGTCCGCGCCGACGAGCGCATCGAGTTCGCCGTCCAACAACGGATCGCCGGCGGCTGGAGCGACAACATCCTGCCGCGAGCGCGTGTCATCGCGGCCTTCGGAGAGGCAACCGACTGGCTGTCCTCGACCCCGGTCTCGGTGCGGGTCGAGTTGAATCCTCCGCAGGGGATCATTCTGCCCGACACTGTTGTACGACAGGCCCCAAAGCCGATCACGCCCGTGATGCGCAACGGATATCGCACCGCCTCGCTCGCCTATGGCGTCTACACCCAAGACGTCGAGGGCTACTACCCGACCAAGCTCAACTCCGTGGTGGTTGCCTTCAGCGCCCAGGGTCTGCAACTGGTGGTCGGATGCTTGGGTGACGAACGTCGGGTGTCGCTAAGTGGCGCGCCGTCCGACGCGACGGGAGACTTGACCCTGACGATCGACGACAGGCAGTTGATCGCTGGATGGAGCGTCAGCCGCGACGAAGACCGGGTCTCGCTGTCGCCAGTCGATAGCGAACGAACCATCCAACAGCTGCGCGAGGCTCAATCGCTCTCCATCAAGGTTGGATCGGACAGCGCAGCTCCGGTCTCGTTCGATCTGGTCGACCTGTTCGCGACGCCAGTTCAGGCGAACATTGACCAGTGCGGAAACTATGTGGACCCGGAATGGCAGCCGGTGATCAACAGACTCTTCGTCGAAAACGATCTCGGTGAGTACTACAGAGTTTCGTATCCGGAGGACAATGACTACCTGCGATCCAGCCAGGTCCGCGTCATTGCGATTGTGGACACGAGGCCGCCGGGTGTCGACCCGATCAATCTGGTCATGACCTGCAGTTCACAGGGGTTGACATTTCATGTCTGGGGTCTGCCGGAGCTGGGCCAAACTCACACACTCAGCCTGCATTTGGGCGACGGCGACTGGTACGGCGAGCCCGTGAGCTTCTACTCGTATGAAGACGGCTCTACGATCGCCGAGTTCAGAATCGCTCTCGACCGCCTCAAGCAGGACAAGATGTTGCAGTTTGTACTTGTACTCGATCGCCCCGTCCGGGGGTCATTCGACCTCACCAACCTGCTCGGCACGCCGATCCAGACCAACTTCGACAACTGCGGTCGGGACTACTGGCCGCCGGAACGCACTTACGTGCCTGTGGTCGCTGCGGAACAGCAGAGTTCGCGGCAATTGAGGTATCGGGCGCATGAGAACGAAGACGGGACAATCTCCACTAGCGTGCAGCTGACGGCGATAGCAGTGCTCGAGGATGAACGCGCAGTCTTACTGGGGGCCCACTGCTTGAGTAGCTCTGCGCTGCAGTTGGAACTCGCCGTACCCCAGATCCTGGAGCCGGGCGAGGTCGAAGTCACTCTGACCATTGATGACCGGCGTGCCCACACGAACACCTGGAGTACTGCGACATGGAGAGCGAGCGGGTTCCTGCACCCGCCTTCGAACGCGCAGCTGATGGCCCAACTGCGCAGGGCGTCGGTGTTGACTGTGGAAGTACCTGAGCTGCTCACGGTACCGCTCATCTTTCAGCTGAGCGGAATGTTCGAGACGCCCGTGCAAGGCAACCTCGACGAATGCGGCTTCTACAAGCCTGGTGAGGTTCGGACGCTGCCGCTCCCGCGGAATCTGTACGAGGTACAAGCCGCGTACGACACAGACCGCGATCTGGGCGTGGTCCGATTTTGGGAGCGAATCCCACGCAGGACCATGCCCGAGACGAGCACGCTCGAACAACACCATCGTGAGGATGTCTTGTCGATTGGACTCGCGATGTTCTGCGGGAGTTACGGCGCCAGGCTGTCGATCTACGGTGCGGGCGCCCACGTGCTGTTAGGGGATCACGTGGAGGTGGAGTGGAGCGTAGACGGAGAGACCGCTCAGCGGGAATTTTGGAACGTACAACGAAGCGGCGCATCCGTCACAATCAGTCCATCGCGGGCGCAAGCGATCATCCCGATGTGGCGCCAGGCCTCCCAACTTGATCTTCGACTGATTGGCGCCAGTTCGGATAGCCACCGCTTCGATCTCAAAGCGATGTTCGACATCCCGATCATCGATTCGTTCGACGCGTGCCTGGCCACGCCGATTCCGAGCCAGTCACCGCCCGTCACGGGCATACCATCGACGATCAGCGGTGAGCTCACCTTCGCAGCGGATTTCTTGGGCGGATCATCATGGCTCATCAGCCACCTCCGCATTCGTGACAGCGGGGCAGCACCCGTGCGGGCTGACGAGCAGGACACCCGTTCATCGCTGAACATCGGATGCGGAAGGGCCGGTCTCGATCTCTGGATGTCAGATCTTGACGCAGCGGAATCGACGTTGATTTACGGCGACTCGGTGGCTGTCTCCTGGACCATCGACGGGCGCTCTCGGTCCGATACCTGGAACGCGTGGACGCAATCGCTCAGTTACGGCATTTCCCCTGTAGACGACCGGGCCTTCTACGAGGCGCTCAAGGGCGCGCGCACGCTGACGATCCGGGTCGAATCGGATCCGCCGATCAGCAAGACCTACGAGCTGGCGAAGCACGACTTCTGGGGCACGCCGGTCCAGCCGAATCTCGATGCTTGTGGCGACGAGCCTGCATCGAATCAGTCTCGATAAGGCGCGAGTGCATGCGAATGAGGATGTGCAGCTAGACGAAGTCGAGTTGGCGGTAGCGACCGACCTGGTCCCCCCGGAAGGATTCGAACCTCCGCGCGCGGTTTAGGAAACCGGTGCTCTATCCCCTGAGCTACGGGGGGTGATTCTGAGTGTATGGCGAGTGGATCGTTGACCGACGTCCTGTGTTTCCTATTCTGGACACATAGTTCCTCGCGAGTCTCGGAGTCAGTTTCATGCCGCTGTACGAGTATTACTGCCGCCCTTGCAATGAGAAGTTCACCAAGCTGCGACCGATGAGCGCCGCAGCGCAGCCCTATGAGTGCGACTGCGGCCATATTGCGCAAAAGGTGTTGACGACGGCGATGGTGACGGTTGCCGGGCAGTTCTCGGACATGGAGGCGGCGGAAGCGATGCCGACGGGCGGCGGTTGCGCCTGTGGCCGGGGCTCCTGCGGCTGCGGCGGCGGCGCGGGCGCACTGAACTAACAGCGAATCGCCCCGACGTATTCGATCCTGTCCCCATGTTGTAGTGGTTGGCCAAATGATGACTCGACGCCTTCAAATGTTCAGCGTGGGAGCTCTGGTGATCGGGCTTGCGGTCGCCGCGGTCCTCTTGAGCGGCGCCATTCCGCTTGATTTCGCGGCCAGTGAGAATCAAGGCGCGGGCGAGATCGACGTGCGCGTCCAGGCGCGGCAGACGCAGAGCGGGCGAGTCGAGGTGCGCGCACAGTCCAGCGTCGCGGGCAGCGAATGGATGACGCACACTCCGGAGGCCCGGCTCTTGCCCGGTGATGCTGAGCCCGGCCTTTGGTACTCCAGCAGTTCGTTCGCGCTGAGCGTCCCTGCTCAACATCCCGATATCTCCGAGCCTGACGCATACACGCAATGGTTCGTTGAGCAGGCGATCGTCCGATACGAACGAGACGGACGCGAAGCGACGCTCGCCTACTACAACACACCGGAGAGCATCCACGGTCAGTGGTACATGTTCATCATGGACGAGGAAGACGTCGTCGTCGCTCACGAGAACGCCGACCTGCTGGGCAAGCCAGCTGCCGAGGTCAACGGACCAGATGGATATCCGGCCGGACTCATGGTGGTCGCCGTCGCCAGTGCTGAAGGCGCCTGGGTTGACTACCAGTTCCAGAATCCGCAGACGGGACAGGGCGAGATCAAGCGCTCCTGGATCGTTCGTCACGACGGTCTGACCTTCGGCTCCGGCTGGTACGTGCCGGCTCCTTCAAAGACGCTCGACCCGGGCGGCTACACGAAGTCATTCGTCGCGCGTGCGATTGAGCTCTACGACGTGCTTGGGCGTGACGCTCTGATCGAGTACTACAACACTGCTGAGAGCGTCGATGGGTCGTGGTATGTCTTCGTGATCGGCGAGGACGGGCGCAACGTCGCCCACCAGGTTCGCGACTTCATTGGTCTGGTGGCCGCCGAAGTTGACATTGATGGCTACCCGGCCGGCGCGATGGTTGTCGCCGTGGCCAGCGAAGAAGGCGCGTGGGTCGATTATTGGTACACCAACCTGGAGACCAATCGCTCGGAGACCAAGCACTCCTGGGTGGTCAAGCACGACGGGCTGATCATCGGCTCCGGTTGGTACGAGGAAGGGCCGTCCAGGGAACACGCTCCGGGCGCCTACACGCAGTCGTACGTGGAGCGGGCGCTCGAGATGTACCGAGTGCTCGGCCGTGAGGCGACGTTCGAGTATTACAACTCCCAGGAAAGCATCGACGGCGAGTGGTACCTCTTCATCCACAGCGTGGACGGCACCCGCCTGGTGAACGGTGCCCGCGCCGACCGACCGGGCTGGCTCGGCAGCAACCTGCACGGCACCGGCGTCGACGTGACGGGCTACGACTACACCGCCGACACGCTCTCGATCGAGACCAGCGGCTGGATCTCCTACGTGTTTCCCAATCCCGACGCCGAACTGCAGTACCAGCGCAAACACAGCTGGATCGTGCGCCAGGGAGACCTGCTCTTCGGCTCGGGCTGGTACGACCGCAACTACAACCTCGCCGAGCAGGATCCTGCCGGCTACGCCCGGGCTCTGGTGCAAGATGCGATCGACCGCTACGACGCCGAGGGTCGCGAAGCGGTGATTGAGTATCACAACTCCCCGGAGAGCGTCGATGGCGAGTGGTACGTGAGCATCTACGAACTCGACGGCACCCGGCTCGCGCATCCCTACTTGCCGCTTGGCGAGAACGTGCTCGATGGCGGCCCCGATGTCACGGGCCGACACTTCCGCGAGGAGTTCATTGCGATCGAAGATCGCGGTTGGGTGAGCTACGTGTTCCTCAATCCCGACAGCGGTGAGCAGGAACAAAAGCACACCTGGGTCGTGCGGCATGGGGACCTGTTCTTCGCGGCAGGCTGGTACGAGGCAGGCGCCTACGAGGCTCCAGAATCCTGACCCGGAGCAAACCAGCTACTCCGTCTCCGACGCCACAGGTAGATTGCTGATCCAGCGCCAGCCGCGACAACGAACGCCAGCGTCACGCCGCCGATCAGCAGCGTCGTGTCAAAGAAGAACCGCTGCGGGAAGAGTTGAATCAGGCCATCACGGGAGCTGAGCTGCCACAGATCGTTGGTGAAGAAGAGCAGGTGAAACTGCCGGAACGCGGAGTCGAACCCGCTGATCCCGATGATGCCCAGCACCACAACCAGCAGCGCGACCACTCCGCAGGCGGACAGCGTCGATCTGGCCAGCGCCGCCGGCGCTTCTCGGCGTCGCCGCCAAACGATCACAGCGACGAAGGCGATGATGAACCCGAGAGCGGCCCAGCCGGCGTCGAATGTGCGAGCCATCAACCGCTTCACGTCGATCATGTGCAGAACCTCCCGCTCCGTGTAGAAGGGCTCTCCTGCCACATCGACGTCCAGACGCTCCTCGTCATTGGTCAGATAGTCGCGAGTCTCCTCTGCGACCCGCAGTACTTCCGCCTGTGACAAACCGGTCCGACCAGTAGCGTCATAACGCTCGAAGCCACGCTCCCACCAGGACGCCGAGGTTGTCGCGTAACGGACGGAGAACGCAACCGGCAGGGTGAAGAGTGCGACTGCCAGTGCGACTTCGGCCAGCGTGCGGCCGAGCCGGAGCGATGAGTGTTGAGCGATAGGATTCATATGTCGAGTAGAGCGTACTGAGCCTCGGAGTCTCCGATGATGAAGCAACTGTCCGGAATCATCGAGGCCGCCGGACTGCAGGACGAATCGACCCTGGTCGTTTCCCGTTCCTCGAGTGAGCCGCCGGGCACGACCGGCGTTCTACTGCTGCTGATCGATGACGAATCCGGCCTGCCCAACGCGTTACGCCACTATCCGCGGGGGCACGGGCTGCGGATCGTGGACGACAACCACGCCATTAGCCGGACTACCGTCGATGAAGTCGTGGGCGGCGTCTGCCCGGGCATCACCGCGGCGATCCTTGACCCGATCGAGCTGTCCGATGTCAGGGACGCGCCCGACGGTGTTCGGGGGGTGATGGATCGTCTGCGCGATCCGATCGATGGCTGTCCCTGGGACAACGCCCAGACCCACGAGAGCTTGCGCCCTCACCTGCTGGAGGAGACGTACGAGGTGCTTGAGGCCATTGCTTCAGGCGACTCGACGGAGCTCTGCGAGGAACTGGGCGATCTGATGATGCAGGTGGTGCTGCACGCCAAGCTGGCGGAGCAGGCGGGCGACTTCACGCTTGACGACGTGTCGGAGGGCATTCGAGCCAAACTGGTGCGGCGGCATCCGCATGTCTTCGGCGACGGCACGGCGGACACGCCGAAGCTGGTCGAGGGCGCCTGGGAACGGCTCAAGGCGCGCGAACGCCCGAATCGAGAATCAGTCCTGGACGGCGTCCCCAGGACGCTGCCGGCTCTGGCCCGGGCCCAGTCGATCCTCGGTCGGGCGGAACGCAATGGGTTTGGCCGCAAGTCAAGCCGTTCGGCGGATCTTGGTGAGCGCTTGCTCAATCTGGTGCAGGAGGCGCGGGACGCCGACCTGGCGGCGGAAGACGTACTTCGCGACGCCCTGGATGCGTTCGAACGAGGCATCCGCCGACAGGAAGCGCAGCAGCGTCCGGAGTCCTAGGCCCGTGTGAGATTGGCTATCGAGGCAAGCAGTCGCTTGACCCCGGTTTCGGCGAAGCGGACCGTGACTTCGGCGTCTCGACCGATGGTTCGCAGCGAGATCACTACTCCGTGGCCAAAGATCTCGTGCGACACTTCGTCGCCTTCGTTGAGACCCACCGATGGCGCAGCCTCCGGTTCTGGATCGAATGAATCGAAGTCGTCCCAGCGCACAGTGCGATTGCGCGCTGGGCGGACATCGGCGCCGACCTGGGCCTGCTGTCGCTGATGGCGCTGCACCAGGTCCTCGGGGATGTCGGCGAGGAACCTCGACGGTGGATTGTGTCCAGACCGGCCCTGGTACGAGCGTCGGAAGGCGTACAGCAAATGCAGCTCGCGCATGGCGCGAGTCATGCCGACGTAGCAGAGCCGTCGTTCTTCCTGCAGCTGGACCGGATCGTCAATCGAAAGCTGATGCGGCAGCAGGTACTCCTCCATGCCGACCATGAATACCACCGGAAACTCCAGTCCCTTGGCCTGATGCAGGGTGATCAGTGTGACGGCATCGGGAGGACCGTCTGGCAGATCATCGACGTCGGCGACCAGGGCGACGTCCTCGAGGAATGCATCCAGCGCCGCGCCCGGCGCGATCTCGGAGTAGTTCTCGGTC
>VXTH01000084.1:0-7714 GCA_009837565.1 Chloroflexota bacterium
GCGTCGTGCAGGCCGGCCGCGGCGGGCAGTTCTACACCGTCGACATGATCCCCAAAGTGAAGATCATCACGGTCATTTCGGACTTCAACGTGGAGCCGGCGATCGAGGCGATCATCGCCGGCGCCCGTTCCGACCGCACCGGAGACGGCAAGATCTTCGTCACCGATGTCGAAGAGGCCGTCCGAGTCCGAACCGGGGAACGCGGCCGCGAGGTCCTGTGATACGAGACATCGTCTTACCCGCGCCGAGCGCGGGTATGACGATGCGCGCCCTCTAGAAGATGACCTGTTCGATCAGCAGCTCCACATAACGCTCGTCGTCGACTCCGAACTCGCCCTTGAGGATCTCTTCGGAATGCTCCCCGAGTCCTGGTGACGGACGCGAGCCCAGGCGCTCGCCGTTCCAGGTGAACGGTTGGTGCTGGGTGATGAACGGCACGTCGCCGCGGTCGTAGCGGAAGAAGAGGCTCTCTGCGCCTGTGTCGTGGACCGCGAGGTCTGCCGCCGTTTCAGCAGGCGAGGCAGGGATGCCGCGCGCCTGCAGCATCGAGGAGGCCTCCCAGACTTCATGACGCGCGGACCAGGCCGAGAGCGCCGCTTCGATTTCGTCTTCTGAGCGTTTGCGTCCTTCAAGAGTCAGCAGATCATTCCGCTCTGAAAGGTCGCTACGGCCGATCAGGTCACAGAGTTCTCGCCACTCGCGACGGTCGCGGACAGCGACTGCCAGCCAGGAGTCGTCGCCCGACGCCGGGAACAGCCCGTGCGGACAGTACTCGGTCGAGCGGTTGCCGATTCTTGGCGTATCGACGCCGTTGATCAGGGCATCCATCAATTCGTGGTCGAGCAGGTGGACGGCGGCCTCGTACTGGGCGATCTCGATCTGTTGTCCCTCGCCGGTTCGTTCGCGGTGGATGAGGGCCGAGATCAATAGCGACGATGCAATCGGCGCCAGGGTGAAGTCGGTGTGCAGCGTGCCAATCCCGATCGGCGCGCGATCGGGTTGCCCCGTGTGTCCGGCGACGCCCGAGAGCGCCGTGACACCGTTGCCGATCCCGCGGTACGCCTTCTTCGGTCCGAAGGTGCCCATCACGGGGAAGGACGCGTAGATCAGGTCGGGCTTGTGCTCGCGCAGTTCGTCGTAGGTCAGGTGGAACTTCTCCATCGCGCCGGGAGCGAAGTTGTTTGTGACCAGATCGAAGTGCGGCAGCATCTCGATGATCAGCTCTCGCGTCTTCGGATGATGCAGATTGAGGGTCAGTGAGCGTTTGTCGGTGTTGGTGTCGTTGAAGAACGCGCCCGTGTCGATCGTGAAGCCCTCGGGCGGATGGGAGAATTCTCGGACCGTGTCGATGCCGGAAACCGATTCGATCTTGATCACATCGGCGCCCAGGTTGGCCAGCATCTCGGTGATTAGTGGGCCGGCTGCCATCCAGCAGAAGTCGAGTACGCGCACGCCTTCCAGCGGCAGCCTGGTGGCGGGTCGCGGTTGAATGGCGATCGGCGAGCGCTCAAACGGTTCAGACGGCGCCTGGCTGGTGGGTCGTTCGCCTTTGACGACGCCGAGTTCGATCAGATCGTTGATCTGCTTGCCCGACAACCCGCCGAGCTCATGCAGGACAGCGACCGAGTGTTCTCCGAGGCCAGGAGCGGGACGAGGCGTCGTCTCGAGGCGGGTTGAGCGGTACGGAGTACGAGGCAACGGCAACGTTCGGTTCAGCACAGGATGCTCGACCTGCGGGAAGAAGCCGCGCTCGTGCAAATGCTCGTCGGCAGCGATGTCGAGACCGGTCTGCACCGGCAGGGCAAGGTCGGTGTTTCGTTGCGCCCGTTCAATCAGCGCGTCTCGCTCCTGCGCCTTGCAGAATCGAGTGACGAATTCCTGCATTTCCACCTGGTGGGTGATTCGATACGACGGCTCGCTCCACGGCTCCCCGATTAGCTGATCGTCGCCGGTCACCTCGGCATACCACTCCGGGAATGCCTGCCAGGTCAGGTTTGTCGGCGACTGCAGGTACGTGACCCAGAGCCCATTGGCGGTTTCGAAGGTCACGCCGGGAGTGTCGATGAAGACGATCTCGCCGCTCTCAAACTCGCCCGACTCGAACGAGCCGGGACCTCGCCCAACGATCGGGTAGCGCAGTCCACCGGTCCCCGTCCGCTCCGCGACCATCCCGTGCCAGCTATAGAGATTCGGATTGGCGGCCTGGATGATCGTCGAGATCACCGCTTCCTGCAGAGAGATCGTGGACGAGACCGCCGGACCGCCCCGGGCTCGCTGGAAGATTGACGCCACCGCCGCCGCGACCGCGAGGTTGGACGACTGCTTGTAACCCAGCTTGCCGGCGGGATAGTCCGGAGCGATGTCGGGGAATCCGTTGCAGACCAGCTGGCTGCCGGCTGCCATCGCGATCAGGTCAGTCACCTGCTCCGACGGATCGTTGCGTCGGAAGATGACATCGATGACCGACGGTCCATCGTCTCGCTGCGCCAACTCATGCAAATCCTGGATGAACCGCGCCGCCATCGGAGACTTCTCGAGCGGCGCGATCACCACATCGCTCTGTGAAGCGATCTGTTCAATGATGTCCCACGACTCAGCGGCCTCGAGATCGAGGGCCAGCGACTCCTTGCCCTGGTTGTAGAGCAGATGCCGCAGCGCGCGCTCATTGCCCGGTTCGCCGTCGACCCACGGTCCAACTCGGCGCATTCGATCGCCGTTGGCCGGCTCGATCCGGACCACCCGCGCGCCAAGATCGGCGAGGTAGCGTCCGGCGCTGATCATCGGCTCGTCGGCCAGGTCAAGCACGACGGCGCCGCTCAGAGGCAGTGATTTAGTCATGGATTTCCTCTTCCAACGCCCACGAGTCAGAACATGGCAATCGGATTGATTGGCGACGCCGTGCCGCCGACCAGGCGCAGCGGCGCGATCGTGAGCAGGAACTCCCAGCGATTGCGCTCGGCGCAGGCCTCGGCCACCGGGCCAAGTCTCGCATTGTCGATCAGATGGACGCCCATGTACGTGATGATGATGTGGTGAATCGGCAGCGGTGAGTCCTCGATGTTCGACGGCACCATGTCGGAGACGCCGTCGCAACCGAGGATGGCCACCTCGCGCTCGCGAATCCAGGGCAAGGTCTCCATCAACAGACCGGCCATGCCGCTGAACGGCGGCCAGGCGCCTTCGGCCTCGCGTCGCGTGTCCCGGCCAGTGCGGACCAGCAAGATGTCTCCCGAACGAACCCGTACACCCTGCGCGGCCTCGGCTGCTTCAAGGTCGGCCACCGAGATCCCTTCGCCCAGTTCCAACCAGTCGACGCCCCTGACTCGCGCGATATCGAGCAGCACCCCGCGGGTGGAAATCCCTTGTTCGAGGCCCATAATCGAGTTCTTCTCGGCGCCCGTTGAGAGCACGTCCGAGGCGGGGAAGCCGTTGTACATCTTGCCGTCGTCGAGGATGTGGCAGAGCGCGTCGATGTGCGTGTTGGCCATGCCGTGCGGCGAGATCATGAAGCCGTCGCCGGTCGCCTCCAGCCCCCGCAGCCCGCCCAGACCGCTGACATCGCCTGCGCCGGTCATGAAGTGCGTCACCGGCGTCGGATTGTCGGCCGCCGGCGTCTTGGCCAACTCGAGCGCGCAACTCACCGTCACGCCGTCGGACACCAGCGCCGCCGCCGCGGCAGAGACTTCGGGCGTGATGAAGTTCACCGCCCCGCGCTCGTCCTCGGGTCCCCAGCGTCCCCAGTTGGAGAGTTGCTGCGCCATCACATCGACATCCGCGCGAGTTCCGGTCTGAGTGGCCATCGTCGAGATCCTTTCCAGGCAGCGCTTGCTGCGTTGCATTGTGTTGGGCAATCGGCTGGCAGTATGCCAGAGCGCAGACCATCCGGTGGGCGGCGGATAGAGTGACCTGCGGTCACCTGTTCCGATTCGAGCCGACCGACAGCGCGTCATCAGGCATCGGACGGCGCTCAGCGGGCATGGGAGGCTTCAGGAGGAAGACCCCGCGTGCTGCCCGCGCTCTTCGGATCCGACCGCAAGATCTTCTACGGCTGGTACATCGTCGCCGCCGGCATCGTGATCAACATGCTGATGGGCGGGCTGATCATGCACGCCTTCCACTTCTACGTGGCCGAACTCAAGGCCGAGTTCCTCTGGCCGGCCACGATCTTCGGCCTGGCCTTCATGATCACCAGGATCGAATCGGGCGTGCTCGGACCCGTTCAGGGTTGGCTGATCGACCGCTTCGGTCCGCAGACAATGATGCGGCTCGGCATTCTTTCGACCACGATCGGCCTGCTCGCGTTCTCCCAGTTGAACAGCCAGGCCACGTTCATTGGGTTCTACTTCATCGTCGCGATCGGCGCATCAGTCGGGGGGTTCATGACCGTGTCGGTCGCCGTGGTGACCTGGTTCGAGCGACTCAGGTCGCGCGCCCTGGGCTACATGTCCACCGGTTTCGCATTCGGCGGATTCCTCGCGTTGCCGGTGGGACTGATGATCACCGAGATCGGCTGGCGCTGGTCAGCGCTTCTGTCGGCGGTTGTGCTCTTCAGCGTCGGCCAGAGCCTCGCCTTCCTGTTTGTTCGCCGTCCCGAGGATCGCGGTCTTGTCAAAGATGGCGAGGCGGCGTCAGCTCGGGACGAGACGCACGACGGCCAGGCCGCCAGCGCCCGGACACCCGCCAGCGCGCATCGTCATCGCGACTTCACCGCTCGCGAAGCGCTGCGGACGCGGGCATTCTGGGGTCTGGCACTCGCTCATGGTGCGCCACTCCTGGTCGTCTCCGGGGTCTTCGTCCACTTCACTCTGTTAGTTGTCGAGATCGAAGGACTCACGGCATTTCACGCCGGCATCGCCTACACCGTGATGAATGTCGCGCAACTCGTTGGCCAGCTCGTGATGGGCTATCTCGGCGACAGATTCTCCAAGCGCCTGCTGCTTGTCCCGGCCATGATCGGCCACTGTGCCGCTGCCGTACTGCTTGGCTTCGCCGTCTCTTACGAGGTCGTGCTGATCGCAGCGACGATCAACGGTCTGGCCTGGGGATCGCGTGCGCCGCTGATCACCGCGCTCCGCGCCGACTACTTCGGCGCATCCAACTTCGGCCAGATCATGGGTTGGTCCTCGGTCGTGATGTCGACCTTTATGACCGTCGGCGGATTCCTCTCGGCCGTCCTCTACGACGCGACAGGCAGCTACGAGATCCCCTTCATCGTGCTCGGTCTGGGCGCATTGACCGGCGCCCTCTGGGTGCTGATGGCCAGCCGGCCGCGACTGCCGGGCGTCCGGGTCATGACCGCCAGAGGACCGCTGCGTCGGGCCCAGCCTATTGCGATGTTCCGGCCCAACCGGCCGTCCACCAGTCCGTCGGCCCGCCCGGCCCCGCAGCGCGCCGCCCGCGATCGGTAACGACTCCGCGATACCTGATACTGGGTCAATGCGCTCGCGCTTGATCCCGCGCAAGATCTTCTTCGGTTGGTACATCGTCGCCGCCGGCATGGTGATCAACATGCTGATCGGCGGACTGGTCTTCCATTCCTTCAGTTTCTATGTGGCTGAGCTCAAGGCCGAGTTCCTCTGGTCGGCCTCGCTGTTCGCGTTCGCCTTCACGCTGACTCGGGTTGAGAGCGGTGTGCTGGGACCGATCCAGGGCTGGCTGATTGACCGGTTCAGTCCCAGGACGATGATTCGCTGGGGAGTCGGTTTGACGGCCGTTGGCATGCTCGCGTTCAGCCAACTCTGGGACCCGGGCAGCTTCATCGGGTTCTATTTCCTGATCTCGATTGGCGCCTCGGTGGGCGGGTTCATGACGATCTCGGTCGTCACCGTGACCTGGTTCGAGCGGCTGCGTTCGCGGGCGCTCGGCTTCATGGCAATGGGATTCGGTCTGGGCGGATTCTGGGCGCCTGTCGTGGGTTCGTTGATGGACGCGGTCGGCTGGCGCTGGACGGCGATCGGCACCGGCGTCCTGCTGATGGTCGTGGGACTCGCGCTGTCCTCGTTGTTTGTTCGTCATCCGCGAGACAAAGGCATGGAACCCGACGGCGGCCCTGCCAGCGGATCACGTCGCGACGGTTCCAATGCGTCCGTCGCGGCCAGTCCGGAGAGCATGTACCGCCACCGTGACTTCACGGCCCGCGAAGCGCTGCGGACACGTTCCTTCTGGGCGCTGGCGCTGGCGCACGGCGCGCCATTGATGGTCGTGTCGGGGATGATGGTTTACTTTGCGACCCGCGTACAGGAGATCGAAGGCCTATCGGCCGCCGACGCCGGCGTCGCCTGGCTGGTGATGTCGGCCTGCCAGCTCGTCGGTCAGCTGACGATGGGTTACCTGGGAGATCTGATCTCCAAGCGGCTGATCCTGCACTTCTGCATGATCGGCCACGGCGCAGCTGGTGTGCTGTTGGGCATTGCCGACAGCTATCTGTTGGTGATGCTTTGTTCTGTGGTCAATGGTCTGGCCTGGGGCGCGAGAGGACCGCTGATCACGGCGCTTCGCGCCGACTACTTTGGCGCTTCCAGCTTCGGCCAGATCATGGGCTGGTCATCGACCGTGATGATGCTGTTCATGGTGGCCGGCTCGCTGATCGTGGGCACGCTCCGGGATGTTAGCGGCGATTTCATGCTCGGTTTCCTCGTGGTCGGTATCGGTGCCGGCTCCGGAGTGCTGTGGGTCGCGATGGCGACACGCCCGCGGCTTGCCCAGGCCGTCGCCGTGGCGAGACGTTTGACGCCGAGTTCGGCGCAACTCATCGCCGTTTCTCGTCCCAATCGCCCGGGAGGCGACTGAAGCGGCGCACGCTAGGTTGATCTGAGTGGTACGCCGCTTTGCCACCGGTCGGGTGTTCTTTGGCTGGTACATCGTCTCCGGCGGGATCGTGGTCCAGATCTTGCTGGGCGGACTGGTCATGCATGCGACCGGGTTCTATGTTGCCGCGTTGCAGGACGAGTTCATGTGGTCGGCGACGCTGTTCGGTCTCGCGCTGGCGATGACGCGGATCGAGTCGGGCGCGCTGGGACCCGTCCAGGGCTGGGCGATCGATCGCTACGGCCCGCGGATGATGATGCGCCTGGGGATCGCCTCGACCGCGCTGGGTTTGATTCTCTTCGGGTTCATCAACAACCAGGCCACGTTCTTCATCTACTGCTTCATCATCTCGATCGGAGCGGGCGTCGGCGGGTTCATGACGCTCACGGTGGCCGTCGTGCACTGGTTCCAGCGCACCCGCGCTCGCGCGATGGGCTACCTGATGACCGGCCTGGCGATCGGCAGTTTCCTCGCGCCGCTGATCTCGTTCCTGATCGACGGCGTCGGCTGGCGCGAAACGTCGATTGGCTCGGGGGTGTTGCTCTTGGTCGCGGGACAGCTGATCGCGACACTGATCGTGAGACCGGTGGATCGTGGCGAATCGCCCGAGCCGGCTCGCGCAGCGACGGTCTCGCGGCCAGAAACGCCTGCCGCGCCCATTCAGCAGCGCCGCGACTTCACGACCCGCGAAGCGCTGCGGACGCGCTCGTTCTGGGCGCTGTCCTTCGCCCATGGTTCGCCGCTGTTGATGGTGGCGGCAGTGAGCGGGTTCTTCGTCCTGCGAGTGGGCGAGATCGACGGACTCGGGGCGGGACATGCGGCGATCGCCATCGTGATCGGTACGGTGTGTCAGATTGCAGCGCAACTCATTGGCGGCTACGCCGGAGATCTCATCTCGAAACGGGTG
>VXTH01000084.1:7724-8143 GCA_009837565.1 Chloroflexota bacterium
CAATCTGCCTGGCCGGACACGCTGCGGCGGCGGTCGTGCTGGCGATCGCCGATTCGTTTCCGATGATCGTCCTCGCTGCGATCCTGCACTGGACGGCGTGGGGCGGTCGCGGGCCGAACATCAACACGCTGCGGGCGGACTACTTTGGTCCGGCCAACATCGGACAGATCATGGGCTGGGCCTCGGTCGTGATGATGATCTACTCGGCTGGCGGCAGTTTGCTGACCGGAGCGCTGCGCGACCTGAGCGACGGCTGGGCGCTGCCGTTCCTGGTCGCGGGAATCGGCACGGCGAGCGGTCTGGTCTGGCTGGCGTTGGCGACCCGGCCCAGACTTCCGGACGAGCCAGCCGACGTCGATGAGCCTGAGGGGACGATGTCTTACCCTCAGGCTCGCAGTTGAGACCACCGAGTGAGGAGG
>VXTH01000229.1:0-8043 GCA_009837565.1 Chloroflexota bacterium
GTACTGCTCCAAGCTGCTGGGCGATCTGGGCGCGCGGGTCGTGGTGGTGGAGCCGTCCAATGGATCGGCCCTGCGCTCGTGGGGCGCAAAGGACCGGGCCTGGGGCGGTCCCTGGGCGCATCTCGCGGGCGGCAAGGAGTCAGCCGTTCCTGATGACGTCGAGTCGGCGCGCGGTTTGCTCTCAGGTCTGACGCGAACTGCCGACATCTTGATTCTCGATGAGGGATCGCTGTGGCGTGCGGCGCTGCCGAGTGTGTTGCCGGAGCGGCTGATACGGATTGAGCTCTCGCCCTGGGGGTCCGAGGGACCATACGCCGGTTGGCGTGGCTCGGAGATCGCGACCTGGGCGATGGGCGGTTACATGTTCTTCACGGGCGATCCCGACGGTGCGCCGTTGATGATCCCGGGCGGACAGTCGGAGTTGCACGCCGGGGTCCACGCGGCGATTGGCGCGTTGACCGCGGTGCGGGAACGGCGGCGATCGGGTCATGGGCAGACGATTGACGTGTCCGCGCTGGAGTCGAACCTCTCGGCGCATGCGTGGTTAATCTCGTCCTGGATCGCAAGCGGTTCGCCGATGAACCGTGTGCCGCACGATTTCACCAAGACGCGGGACGGCTGGGCGCTGTTCATGCGTGCGGTGCCGAATCCCAATGTGTTCCTGCTGATCGATCAGCCGGAGCGGATGGAAACGGTTGAGATCAACAACATCGACGACTGGCGCAGGCAGTTGGGTCAGCTGTATGAAGATGTCGAGTCGTGGGCGCAGGACTACGATGCGGAGGAGGTCGCGACGAAGGCACAGGAACTTCGGATCGCCTGTACGCCGGTGCTCGACGCGCGGGGGTTGTCGAACAACATCCAGATGGCGACTCGCGGCTGGTGGGAGTACGGCGACGACGCCGAGTGGGATGATCTGCGATTTCCGGGTCCGGGATACCTGATGTCGGCGACGCCGGCGGAACGGCGAGGCGAAGCGCCCAAGCTCGGGCAGCACACGGCGGCGCTGACTGAGGAGTTCGCGTCGACGCCGCCTCCGACCCCGCCGCCCGCAATGGCGACGACCGATTTGCCGCTTGCGGGACTGAAAGTGGTCGAACTGACCGGCAACTGGGCGGGTCCGATCGTCGGACGCCACCTGGGCGATCTGGGCGCGGACGTGGTCAAGCTCGAGTGGGCGGCGCGTCCGGCGACGCGGGCGCTGTTCATGCCTGGTCCGACACAGGATCCGCAGAAGTATCCCTACGACCGCGCGATGTACTTCAACCTGCTGAATCGCAACAAGCGGGATCTGGTTGTTGACCTCGCGGCCGAGGAAGGGAAGCAGATCTTCCTCGAGTTGATGCGCGAGGCGGACGTGTTCGTCGAGAACAACTCGGCTCGCGTGATGCCCAATCTCGGGCTTGACTACGAAACGGCGCGCCGGGAGAACCCGGGATTGATTTACGTCTCGATGTCCGGCTTCGGCGCGACCGGTCCCTGGCGAGACTGGTCGGCGTATGGCTCGAATATCGAGGCGTCGTCAGGGCTGGCATCGGTGACCGGCTACCACGCCGACCAGGTGCGCCGGACGCCGCTGTTCTACGCCGACCCGGTCTCCGGCAACCATGCGACCGTTGCGATCCTGGCCGCGCTGGAACATCGCGATTCGACGGGAGAGGGCCAATACATCGATGTCGCGCTGAACGAGGCCGGAGCCGCGTACTTCTTCGAGGCGCTCATGGAGTACCAGACGACCCGCGAGATCCGCCGGCCGAACGGTAATCGCGATCGGCGCTTTGCCCCGCAGGGCGCGTACCGCTCAGCGGGCGAGGACTGCTGGATCGCCGTGTCGGTGCAGAGCGACAACGACTGGGTTGCGCTGTGCGACGTGATCGGGCGCAATGATCTGCTGGCTGATTCTGAGTTGTCGACGCTGGAAGGACGGACCGCACGTCATGACGAGCTCGACGCCGCGATTGAGGCCTGGACGAGCGAACGCGAACAGTACGAAGGTGCGTGGGATTTGCAGCGCGTCGGCGTCTCGGCGGCGCCGATCCTGGCGAACTGGCAGGTGCTGCACGACCCGCACATCCATGCCAGCAGGTTTTACCAATGGGTCGAGCATTCGGTCGTCGGTGTCTATCCATACCCCAGCTGGCCCTGGCGATTCAGCAGAACCAAGCCGTCGATCCGACGCGCTGCGCCCCGGTTTGCCGAGCACAACCACGAGGTACTGTCGGAGCTGGGCTACGACGACGAGCAGATCGCGGAGCTGTACGCGCTGGAGATCACTTCGGATGTCCCGACGGCGCCGGTTCTGATCGCAAGAAGTGGGTTGAGTTCGTCGGACGACTAAGCAGCGCGATATGCTGACCACTAGGTGAGGTGTTCAAGATGACGACTGAGGCGAATACACCCTCAGATTCAGCGAACGAAGACCGTCGGTTGGAGCGGGACTCGGGCGAAGTGGAAACACTGCGCGATCTCGTTGAACTCGGACGCAGACTCGCCGGCGATATTCCTGAGGAGGAACGCAAGGCAGAGCGCGCGATCATGGTCGCCTACCTCGACGAGGTAGCCGCGCGCGAACCAAGCCGGCGCCCTGACGAACGCGCGGGATGAATCGACAGCCAGCGGTTTTCGTTGACTCGGTCTATCAGATCGCCACCTACGACCTATTGGACCAGTGGTCGGAAGCGGCAGAGCGCCTGACTGACGTATTCACTTCCCGTCCGCTTGTGACTACTGACGGCGTCTTTGGCGAGTTTCTTGCGCACTGCTCCCGATTCAGGCCGAGTCGAAGAAGAGGTGCGGTTCAGTACGTTCAGGAGCTCCGATCGTCTCAGCGGATCGAAGTAGTCGAGCTAACCTCCGATCTGGTGAATGAGGGCCTCGCTGCATACGCAGGCGAGTTCCTCTACTCGCGGCTGAGCCTTCACGATTGCGTCTCGATCCTGGTGATGCGCAAACGTGGAATTACAGACGCATTGACCGCGGACAGAGAGTTCTCACTGGCCGGGATCAACGTGTTGATGCAGGCGCCAACAGCCAGAAGTTAGTGCTGGCGCAGGATGATGCGGGAGCCGGCGGCGTCGATTGCTTTGACGGCGAGCGCGATTCTGTTGTCCTGGCCGAGGGCGTTCCAATAGGTGTCGGCGAGTTCTTCGAGTGTGCCAGGGGAGCGGCAGCCAGAGCGGGTCTCCGGCGAAGGGGGGCAGCGGATTGCCGTCGTGGCGATAGGTGGTGATGCCGTATCCGAGGCCTCGCGGCGGGAACGGAAGTCGCCACACGATCCGATCTGTCTCATCGTGGTCCGCGGCGTTTGCTCTGAGGATGGCGAAGTAGAGTTCGCCGTGGCCGCGCAGATCGAGCATGGATGCGATGCGTGGGGTGTAGTTGGGAGCGTCGTCTTCCCGTTCGCGGACGGCGAGCGCGTCTTCAAAGCGGGCTGAATGCTCGATCGTCTCCTGGATGGTGCGGGTGTGATCGCCGTTGGAGACCAGATAGATGTCGGGCAGCTCCAACATTGCTTCGTAGATGATGTTGGTGGGATCCGTGACCAGGGCTGGATCTCGCGCTTCGGTACGGAGTTCGTTGTCGGCAACTCCTCGGACGACGAAACGGCGGTTTCGGCTGTTCTCGCTGCGACCCATGATCCAGTAGATCTGGACCCAGACGTCCGTGTCCTCCTCGGTCTCCAGTCTCCCGACGACGATGCCGCGGCCGGGATAGCTGTTCGCCAGCAGGTGCCGGCCGAAGTTCTGTTCGGCGAACACGTGCAGTTCTTCGATCTGGCTGGTCATGTCTTCAGAATATCCAGCGGCAGACCGGGTGAGGGATAGACTCAGGGCATGTCTGGCGCAGACGGGCTTCCCCGGTGTGTCCTCGTTGCCAATCGGGGCGAAATCGCCTCGCGCATCATGCGCACCTGCCGACGACTGGGCGTGGGCACGGTCGCTGTGTATTCCGATGCCGACCGGTCAGCGCCGCACGTCGCGAATGCGGATCGGGCGGTGCGAATCGGTCCGGCCCCTGCCGCGGATAGCTACCTGAACATTCCCGCGCTGATTGAGGCTGCCCGGTCCTCCGGTGCCGACTCGGTGCATCCCGGCTATGGATTTCTCTCCGAGCGAGCTGACTTCGCTCGGGCAGTTGCCGATGCGGGCCTGACCTGGATCGGCCCTCCGGCGTCGGCGATTGAGGCGCTGGGCGACAAGGTGTCGGCGCGTCGATTGGCGATCGCCTCGGGCGTGCCGGTTGCTGAGGGCATAGAAGAAGACGAGGGAGACGCGGCGCTGGCCTTGGCGATTGAGGCGATGGGTCTGCCGGTGATGATCAAGGCTGCTGCTGGCGGCGGCGGTCGCGGGATGCGGCTGTTGCGGTCGGAGGACGACGCGCCCGACGGCATCGAAGCCGCGGTGGCGGGCGCCCGTCGTGAAGCGCAAGCGGCATTCGGGGACGGTCGCCTGTTAGTCGAGCGTGCGATGTCGGAAGGCAGGCACGTCGAGGTCCAGGTGCTCTTCGACCGTCACGGCAGCGGCCTCCACCTGGGCGAACGCGACTGCTCGGTCCAACGCCGCCGGCAGAAAGTGATTGAAGAGTCACCCTCGCCAGCCGTCAGCGATGCGTTGCGCGAGGAGCTGGGGCGTGCGGCGCTCGATGTTTGTCGAGCGGCAGGATATGTCGGGGCGGGCACGGTCGAGTTCATGCTGATGCCCGACGGTGCGTTCATGTTCCTCGAGGTCAACACCCGCTTGCAGGTCGAGCATCCGGTCACTGAAATGCTGACCGGACTGGACCTGGTCGAACTGCAGCTTCGCGTTGCCAGTGGGGATCCATTGCCCGTGACGGCAGGCGAGGTCACATTCAATGGGCACGCGATTGAGACGAGAATCTATGCAGAAGATCCGTCGCGGGGCTACGTGCCCTCAACCGGCCGGCTGCGCTGGTTCGAGGCGCTGGATGGCCGAGCGCGGCACGATGTCGGTCCCGCGACCGGCGATCTGGTCACCGCTCATTACGACCCGATGCTGGCCAAGACGATCGTTCATGCCGAGACTCGTGGCGAGGCGCTGGATCGAGCGACCGAGGCTCTGGACGCCTGGGCAATTGAAGGTGTGACGACCAATCTGGGTCAGCTGGCCTCGATTGTCGAGTCGGAGGATTTCCGGGCCGGTTCGGTCTACATTGGCTGGCTGGATCGCGTTGAGTTGCAGCAGCGGGAACCGCCTGGGGCTGCGCTCGCTGCGGCCGCGGTGGCCGAGGCGCAGGCCGGCGCGTGGCGTTCGTCGGGCGAGCTGGCGCGCAAATACCTGCTGCACGGCCGAACTCATGATGTCCGCGTGTCTCGAACCACCGACGGATGGTCGGCCGTTGTCGACGGCGCCGAACACGATCCCGTTGACCTGGGCCGGGACTGGACGGCGGACGTTTCGCCTCGCGGTGTGGTCGTGAGACACAACGATCAGCGGTGGGTCTTCCTGCGAGAACGCCGGCGGCGAACGGGCGCGGGACGAAGCCGCGCAGCGGGGGCGAACGTGGTACGCGCGCCGATGCCGGGGACGATGATCGAGGTGCTGGTGGCAGTCGGCGATGAAGTCGAGGCGGGTCAAACGCTGGCAGTCATGGAAGCGATGAAAATTGAGCACCTGTTGAGCGCCCCGAACGCGGGCGTCGTGAAGATGGTGCACACCAGCGCCGGAGCCTCGGTCGACGAGGACTTGGTGCTGATTGAATTGGGAGCGACTTCGTGAGCGATGCGGACGTCCTGCGAGAGAGGCGGCGTCGAGTTGAATCGGAGTGGTCCGGTGTCGACTTCGACGGTCCGGTATTGATTCCGGCCAGCCTGCCGATTCCGATTGACGGGACCGATCAGTTTCATGAGTTCCATGCGCATCCGGAGTTCCAGTATCTGACCGGCGTGGCCGAACCGGGCGCGGCGCTCGCGTGGGAGCCCGATGCGGGCTGGACGCTGTTCGCGCCGTCGCTCACGGTCGAGGACCTGGTCTGGATGTCAGCGCCTCCATCAGCCGAAGCACTGGCTGCTGAGACTGGCGTGACGCATTCCGTGGATCGAGCCGAGTTGCCCGGCTGGTTGGAGGCGCGGCGAGGTAGGGGGATGGCGCTGCTGGGCTCGCGCGACATCGAGTCGCGCGCGACTGAGTACGGCGCCGACTCGTGGTCAACGCTCGAGGCGATCGTCGACGAGGACGCAACAGACCGCTTGGGCAGAGCGCTGGCTGGGTTGCGGCGGGCCAAGGACTCGGTTGAGCTGGACCGGATGACCCGCGCGGTCGACGCGGCTGTGGCCGGCCACCTCGCGGCGCAACGGTTGGCCAGAGATGGATTGACCGAACGGGCGCTGCAGATCGAGATGGAGGCGGAGTTCTTCCGCCAGGGCGGGGCGCGGACCGCGTATGGCTCGATCGTCGGTTCCGGGCCGAACTCTGCGATCCTGCACGGGACGCCGGGCGAGCGGGTGATGTGGGACGGGGAGTTGGTGCTGATTGATGCCGGGGCGGAGATTGATGGTTATGCCTCGGATGTGACGCGCACGTTCCCGGTTTCCGCAGCGTTCTCCGGAATTCAACGTGATCTGTACAACGTGGTCCTGGCCGCCCAGCAGGAGGCGATTGCGGGCGCCGGTCCCGGCGTGGAGTACAAGTCCTTGCACATGCAGGCATCGGCGACGATTGCGCAGGGGTTGGTCGATGCGGGGATCCTTCGTGGATCGGTTGAAGATCTCGTCGCAGCAGACGCGCACGCGTTGTTCTTCCCGCACGGGCTCGGCCACATGCTGGGTCTTTCGACCCATGACTGCGCCGGCTATCTCGAAGGGCGTGTGCCCGAGGACCGATTCGGACTCGCCTATCTCAGAACAGACCTGCCGCTGGCGCCGGGTTATGTCGTGACGATTGAGCCGGGCGTGTACTTCGTCCCCGCGCTGCTGAATGATCCTGACCGGCGTGAGCGCTACGCGGAGATGGTCGATTGGGAGGTTGTCGACGGGTTGCTGGACTTCGGCGGCATCCGGATTGAGGACGATGTGTTGATCACCGCGAACGGCTGCGAGGTCATGAGTGACTCGCTGCCCAAGGCCGCCTCCGAGATCGAGGCGATTCGGCGCGATGCGTTGGGCGCGTCGAGTGGCTGAGCGGCTGACGATCTCCGACGTCGCGACCTACCCGCGTCCCGGGATGGATGCCCCGGGGATGGTTGGCTTTACGCCCGACAGCTCGGCGGTGACCTGGCTGCACGCGGGTGACGGCGGACTGGTGAGGTCGCTGTGGCGGATTGAGATTGAGTCAGGCGAGCGCTCCGTGATCGCCGGACCGGGCGCCGACGCGCCGATGTCACGTGAGGAGGAGTTGTTGCGCGAGCGGACTCGAACCCGCGAGCTCGGCGTCTCCTCTTATTCCTGGGCGCGCGAGTCTGAGGTTCCGCTGTTGATGATCCCCGGTCCGACCGTTCGGACCTCCGTGGGCGGCGCATCGCTCGTGGAGTTGCCGGGTAGCGAGGGCGCGCTGACTCCGACGCTGAGTCCCGACGGGGCGCAACTGTCGTTCGTGCGTGGAGGCGAGCTCCTTGTCATGAGAGTGGACGGTCAGTCGGAGCCGAAGCAGTTGACCTCCGGTGCGGAAGATGGCCTGACGCACGGACTCGCCGACTACATCGCGCAGGAAGAGTTTGGCCAGCTTCGCGGTCATTGGTGGTCGAGGGACGGTCAGATCGCGTATCTGCGTGTCGATGAGCGGCACGTCGCGCCGTATCCGATCGTGCATCAGGGCGGCACCGAGGTGGACGTTGAGACGCATCGCTATCCGTTCGCCGGCGACGAGAACGCGCGCGTCTCGCTCTGGGTGTCGAACGTGGAGTCCGGCGACGCACGGGAACTGCCGCTGCCCGATGAAGACGGCTATCTCGTCCGCGTCGCCTGGTGCCCCGACGGCGACGGCGGCCAGCGCCTGGTAGCGCAGTGGATTGACCGTGCGCAGCAGCGCCTGCAGTTGATTGCGTTTGACGACGAACATTCGCGAGTGCTGATCGATGAAGTCCAGGAAC
>VXTH01000117.1:0-8042 GCA_009837565.1 Chloroflexota bacterium
CTCTCCGCCGCCCCCGCCAATACACTCTATCCTCCTGCGCGTCTTTCGCCCCCCCGCCGCGCTGAGGAACTCAAACCTGATGTCGACAATGCGGGAAGACTTCGCCATTATTCCCCCCCTGCTCGCACAGGCCGAGCGCCCGGAAGTGCAGCGGCTGCAGATTGGCCACCAACACGCGCACGCCGCCGAGGACGATGATTCGCAGCGTTCGCTGCTCTAGCAACCTGGCGTCAGAGTGAGGAACCAGTGAACGACGTGTCCGACATCCCCAGCGACGCCGTGCGGGTAGTGCCGCTGGGCGGCCTGGGCGAAATCGGCCGCAACATGATGGTCTACGAAACGGCCGACGACATGGTCATCGTCGACGCCGGGTTGCTCTTTCCCTCGGAAGACATGCACGGCGTCGACTACATCATTCCCGACGCCACCTATGCACTGGAGCGACGCGACAAGCTGCGCGGTTACCTGATCACGCACGGGCACGAAGACCACATCGGCGCGCTGCGCTTCCTGATCCCTCAGCTCCAGGCGCCGATCTACGGTCCTCCGCTGGCGCTGGGACTAATCGGCTGGCGGCTCGAAGAGTCGGGAATCCTCGACGCCGACATGATCAAAGCCGGAACCGGCTCCGTCTTCGACTTCGGCAGCATCTCAGCCGAGTTTTTCCCGGTCGCCCACTCAATTCCCGACGCCTTCGGCATCGCCCTGCGAACTCCGGCCGGGCTGATCGTGCACACCGGCGACTTCAAGATTGATCACACGCCCGTGATGTCAGAGCCGACTGATCTGCAACGCCTGGCGGCCTACGGGCAGGAAGGCGTCCGCTTGCTCTGCTCCGACTCGACCTATGCCGACAAAACGGGCGTCACGCCGTCCGAGACATTGGTCGGTGATGCGCTCGAGCAGATTCTGCTGACCGCACCCGGCCGTGTGATCATCGCGACCTTCGCCTCGCAGATCGCCAGAATTCAGCAGATCATCGACGCGGCTGAGGAGTCCGGACGGGTCGTCTTCGCCACCGGCAGGTCGATGGAGAAGAACATCGACATGTCGCGCGACCTGGGCTACGTGCGAACCGACGACCGTCGCCTGCGGCCGATCACGGATCTGGGTTCGGCGCATGACGAGAACACGGTGATCATCTGCACCGGCGCCCAGGGCGAGCCGATGGCGGCGCTCTCGCGCATGGCGACCGGCTCGCATCGCGACGTAGACCTGAAACCGGGCGACACCGTGGTGCTCTCGTCGTCGCCGATCCCGGGCAACGAATCGGCCGTCAACAACACGATCAACAACCTGTACCGACGCGGGGTTGAGGTGTTCTCGGTCGGCTCGGGCCACGAGCACGTCCATGTGCGCGGTCACGCCGCACAGGAGGAGCTGAAGACGGTGCTGTCGCTGACCGAGCCGCAGGCCTTCGTCCCGATCCATGGCGAGTACCGCCACCTGGTGCTGCACTCCAAACTGGCCGAGTCGATGGAGATCGCAGAGGGCCAACGACACATCCTGCTCGACGGCGACGTACTGGAGTTGACTCCGGAACGGTCCGCTGTGGTCGATCAGGTCGAGGCCGGATACGTCTACGTCGACGGCATGAACGTCGGCGGCGTCGACCGCTCGATCATTCGCGACCGGCAAAAACTGGCCGGCGACGGATTCCTGCTGGTCGCCGTGCCGCTCGACGAGGAAAGTGGGGAACTGTCCGGCGAGATTGAAGTCGCCGCGCGCGGATTCGCCGAGATGCACGCCGCGAACAACCTCAAGGCCGGTGCGTCGCAGGTGGCTCGAGATGTGCTGAAGTCACGAGCGAATTCGAAGAAGCCGGTGCCCTGGGACAAGCGCGAACGGCAGGTGCAGCAGGAGGTGTCGGCCTATCTGCGACGCGAAACGAGACAACGTCCTATGGTGGTAGTGGTGGCGGTACAGGTCTGATTGGCAGCATCGGGCCTGTCCATGTGCGGCTGAACTGATGCATGACGAGTAGCACGGCTTCCCGGCGGCCCAAACGGGCGCTGCCCGACCGAATCTCACTGTGGATATCGCAGCATCGACGCCTCATCCTCGGTGCGCTCCTGGTCCTCGTCGCCGCCGCGTTCTCCGGTTGGGTCACGGTGGCCTCCTTGCCATTCGCAGACCAACGAGAAGTCGTGGTTCATTGGCTCGGCGGCGGCGCATACCTCCTGGCAGCGGTCGTTGCCGTCGTTGGCGTCCTGACCGGCATCCAGTGGGTCCGAACGACCGTCCGCCAGGATCGGCGCCTGGCGCGGCAGAGCGCCGGGATCGGACTGGCGGCGCTGGCGATCTGGGGAGTCGCCGGCGCGATCACGCCCGACGCATCACTCGGCGGAGTGTCGCTCTCGCGCTACGGCGCCGGCGGACAGGTCGGCGCCTGGCTCGATTCGCCGGTCGGTTGGGGCCTGATCCTGATCGGACTCGCCGGGGCGTTCGCCCTGATCGCGCCGACCGCTGCGCAGGCGGTGTCAAACGCGGCCGGTCGTGCGCTCGAGCGCGCGCTGCGCTGGTCGGGTCGTGAGGTCAAGCAGAAGGGCCCTGAGGCCCTCGGGGCCATGGCGCGTGGTGTTGGGCGTGGTGCGCTCGCCGTGCTCGTCGGGATCTGGGCCGGAGTCCTCTGGGCCGCTCGAGAACTCCGCCTGGCCGTACGCACAATTCGAGAGCAATGGCGAGAATCCAGAGGCGGGGCTCCTCCGTCACGGTCCAGATCTGTCCCCGCAGCTGCGACGCCGGCTCCCGCCCATCAGGCCGAACCCGCCTGGCCGCCGATGACCAGTGCCGATGAGAGTGAATCGACGGCGCCGGTATCGGAACCTCCGAGTCAGCCGAAGCGGAAACCGACAGCTCCCTCGGCGGCTCCTTCGACATTGCGAACGCTCGACCGCACCGCGGCCGACGGCTGGCGATTGCCGCCGATCAACCTGCTGGATGAAGACCCGGCCGCCACGATGCGGACCGGGGCCGAGGAACAGGCGCAGATCATTGAGCGCACGCTCGCTTCGTTCGGCGTCGACGCCAGCGTGACGCAGATCAATGAGGGACCGGCGATCACGCAGTTCGGCGTCGAGCCTGGCTGGGAAGTCAAGACACGTCTGACGCCGGCCAAGGATGAGTCGGGCACTCCCCTGCTCGATGAGCACGGCCAGCAGGTCATGCAGACCGAGGAAGTCTCGCGGACCAGGGTGCGGGTCAACCGGATCACGCGCCTGGCGGACGATCTGGCATTGGCGCTGGCCGCCCCTTCGATTCGGATCGAGGCGCCCGTGCCCGGGCAGCCGATCGTTGGCGTCGAAGTGCCGAATGCTGACACGCGAATCGTGGCGCTGCGCGGCCTGATCGAATCGCCGGAGTTCCTGCAGATGGCGTCGCAGGGCGGATTGCCGATTGCGCTCGGCCGGGACGTGACCGGCAACCCGGTGATCACCGACCTGACTCACATGCCGCACGTGCTGATCGCTGGCGCGACGGGATCGGGAAAGTCGGTCTGCATCAACACGATCATCTCCTCGCTGCTGATGCAGAAGTCCCCCGAGGAAGTGCGGCTGATCCTCGTCGACCCGAAGCGGGTGGAGCTGACCAACTATGGGTCGGCCCCGCACCTGGCGTTCTCGCACGTGGTGACGGAGCCGGACGAAGTGGTCTCGGTCCTGGGCGTCGTGGTGGCGGAGATGGACCGACGCTATCGCAAGCTGGAGGAGTACCGGGCACGCAACATCATCGCCTACAACGCGTTGCCGACGATCGACAAGCGGATGCCGTACTGGGTGGTGGTGTTGGACGAGTTGGCCGACATGATGATGGCCGCGGCGGCGGAGGTGGAGGGACAGATCGTCCGGCTCGCCCAGCTGGCGCGGGCGGTCGGGATTCACCTCGTGATCGCGACGCAGCGGCCGTCGGTCGACGTGGTCACCGGCCTGATCAAGGCGAACTTCCCCACCCGGATCGCCTTCGCGACCACGTCTCAGACCGACGCCCGGGTGATCATGGATCGGGCCGGAGCGGAGAAGCTGATGGGCCGGGGCGACATGTTGTACATGTCCTCCGATTCGATCAAGCCGAGACGGGTGCAGGGGGCCTTTGTGTCGGATGGTGAGATTGAGCGATTGATCGAGTCATGGGCGGCGCCGCATCAGTCCGGTAGCGAGCAACAGACTTTGGACGAAGCTCTGGAAGGGATTTCGGAACAGTCGCCGGAGGCGGTGAGCGAGGTTGCCGCGCGGGCGGCTCAGTCAGACCTGCGGACGCTGACATCGACGCTGGAGTCGGCGTTGGAAGCGGACGGATCGGACGAAGCGGCGGACATCGTAGTTGAGCCTGGGCCGATACCTACTGCGGAGCTGGACACCCGGCTGGGCGAGGCGACGGAACTGGCGCGGGAGTATGAGCGGGTCTCGGCGTCGTTGCTGCAGCGGCGGATGCGGGTGGGCCGGCCGCGGGCGGAGCGGTTGATCGACCAACTTGAGCAGAGCGGGGTGATCGAGGGTGCGGACGGCGGACGGTCGAGGCGGGTGCTGGCTCGTTCGGACTGAGCTGATCGTCTAGCTCTCGACCGTGGCGGTTTCCGCTTCGATCAGGGACGGATCGAAGGGGTCGTCGAGGCTGTCCGGCAGCGACGCCAACGGATCGGGGCCGGGCTGGAGGGGGGCTGCCTCGTGGCCCAGGTACTCGGGCCACTTGAACATGTACATGCGCTCTCGCCGATCCAGGCCGCGCACGCGGCGGGCGCCCATATCGACCCAGAACTCGGGCCGAACGTGGCGTCTGACGTCGTCGCGCAGCGCCTGCGATACGACGATCGACCCGCCCCGACCCTTGGCCATGATCCTGGCGGCCATGTTGACCGTCCGACCGAGAATGTCACCGCCCGGTCTGAGGATGACGTCGCCTCGGTGGATGCCCATTCTCAGCCTCACGGGCCAGGCGGCGCCTCGTTGATCGGCGACCTCCGTCACCTGCTGTTGGACGTGGGCGGCACAGCGCAGCGCTTGCATCCCGTCTGCGAAGACGATCAAGAAGCCGTCGCCGGTCAGCTTGACCTCGAATCCCGCGTGCTGATGCAACTCTCCCCGGACGATCTCGTTGTGTTCGTCGATGATCGTTTCCCATTGGAGGTCGCCGAGGCGCTCGGTGAGATGGGTGGAATCTTCGATGTCGGTGAACAGGACGGTCGCCGCCTTGCCCTGCTGGGGCAGGAGGGACGCCGTGACGGCGCGTCCGCAGTTGGGACAGAAGGATGATGCGGGCGGCGGGACCTCGCCGCAGAAGGCGCAGGCGCGCGCTTCTTCCTGCTCGGGACCACCGCCCAGCCATGAGGGCGGCGCGTCGGCATTGGCGCGTCGCCAGCGTTCAGGTTCGGGTTCGTCAGCCACCGGATGTTGCTCTCATCGCACTCGCCACGTCAGGCGCGCCAGATGATAGCAGCGCGGACGCGTGCGCGTCGATCCGACGGTATCAAGACCGAAGTCAGGTGACAGAACGGGCTGCCGACCAGATAGACGAGTTAACGCTGGCGTGACACTGGCTCCTTGCGACGCAGCGGCCGGCGACGGCGTCCGTATGCCTGGTCGCTCCATTGTTGAAGGTCTTCGCCCAGCGCGGCCTGATCGCGTCGCAGTTCGACGATCTGGTCGCGCAAGGCCGCGGCCTTCTCGAACTCGAGATCGCGGGCGGCCTGCTTCATGCGCGATTCCAACTCGCTGATCATGCGAGCGATCTGATCAGGAGTCATGTCTTCGGGGATCGTGGCGCCCAGGCCGGAGTCGTACTCGGGACCGTCCTCGGCGACCATCTTCTGCTCGAACTCGTCGCGGACCTGGTTGGCGACATCGGCCGCGATATCGCGAATCTCTTTGGTGATGCCAACCGGCGTGATGTTGTTGGCTTCGTTGAACTCGCGCTGCGCTTCGCGTCGGCGGTGGGTCTCATCCATTGCCCGGCGCATCGAGTCGGTAATGCGGTCGGCGTAGAGGATGGCGTGGGAGTTGACATGGCGAGCGGCGCGGCCAATGGTCTGGACCATGGAGCCCTCGTTGCGCAGGAAGCCTTCCTTGTCGGCGTCGAGGACGGCGACAAGGGAGACTTCGGGCAGGTCGAGCCCTTCGCGCAGGAGGTTGATGCCGACCAGGCAGTCGAAGACGCCGAGGCGGAGATCGCGCAGCACCTCGACTCGCTGGAATGCGTCCTGCTCGGAGTGCAGGTAGTAGGTGCGGATGCCCACCTCGCGGAGATAGTCGGCCAGGTCCTCGGCCATCTTCTTGGTCAGCGTGGTGACGAGTGTGCGCTCGCCACGCTCGGCGCGGGTCTTGATCTCGCTGACGAGGTCGTCGATCTGGCCATCGGTGCCTCGCACCTCCACGTCGGGATCGAGCAGTCCGGTGGGCCGGATGAGCTGCTCGACGATCTCGGCGGAGTGGTTGCGCTCGTAGTCGGCAGGCGTTGCGGAGACGAAGACGACCTGGTTGATGTGGCGCTCGAACTCGTCGATGTTGAGCGGCCGGTTGTCGATCGCCGAGGGCAAACGGAAGCCGAAGTCGACCAGCGTCTGCTTGCGCGACGTGTCGCCGCCGTACATGCCGCGCACCTGGGGAATGGTCATGTGCGACTCGTCGATGAACAGTAGCCAGTCTTCGGGGAAGTAGTCGAGCAGCGTCCAGGGGGTCGAACCGGCGGCTCGACGGGCGAGGTGGCGGGAGTAGTTTTCGATGCCGGGGCAATATCCGGTCTCGCGCAGCGTTTCGAGGTCGTAACGTGTGCGTTCCTCCAGCCGCGCCGCTTCGAGGATGCGGTCCTCGCGCCGGAGTTCTTCAAGGCGCTGGGCGAGTTCGGCCTGGATGTCCTCAACGGCTGCCGCCATGCGGTCGTCCGTGGTGACGAAGTGCTTGGCCGGGTAGATGTCGACCCGGTCGCGCTCGGCCAGAATCTCACCGGTCAGCGGATCGAGTTCGACGATGCGCTCGACCTCGTCGTCCCAGAACTGGACACGCACGGCGAGATCCTCGTAGGAAGGATGGATGGTCAGGGTGTCGCCGCGGATGCGGAACTTGCCGCGGGTCAGAGTGAGCTCGTCGCGCTCGTACTGCTGGTCGACGAGGCGGCGCAGGATCAGGTTTCGGGAATAGGACTTGCCTTGTTCCATGCTCAGGACCATGCCCTGGTAGTCCTCGGGCTCGCCCAGACCGTAGATGCAGGAGACCGACGCGACGATCAGCACATCGCGGCGCTCGAACAGGGCGCGGGTGGCGGCGTGTCGGAGCTTGTCGATCTCGTCGTTGATGTCCGACTCCTTGGCGATATAGGTGTCGGAGCGCGGGATGTAGGCCTCGGGCTGGTAGTAGTCGTAGTAAGAGACGAAGTACTCGACGGCGTTGTTGGGGAAGAAGTCGCGGAACTCGGTGCAGAGCTGCGCGGCGAGGGTCTTGTTGTGTGCGAGGACGAGGGTCGGCCGGTTGAGCTGGGCGACGACGTTGGCCATCGTGAAGGTCTTGCCCGAGCCCGTGACGCCGAGCAGGGTCTGGGCGCGGTGACCGGCATCGAGCCCCTCGACCAGGCGGTCGATCGCATAGGGCTGATCGCCGGTGGGCTGGTAGTCGGCGCTGAGTTCGAACTGTTTCGAGTTGCGGACTGGGGCGGAGACGGTGGTCATCAGAGAGAGCTTAGCGAGATTGGCTGGGTTGACAGAGCGGGCTGGTCCGAAATGAGGCGGGTGGCGGATTGCTGGTGGAAATTTTTTCTGGAAAGCCTTTCGGCGACAATCTCCAGTGTTTTGCAGGAGATCGTGGCGGGAGGGTGATCAATTTTGATCAATTCTGAGCGGGTTTTGTGGGTCGAATCCATGGTGTTGGCGTGCGGTCTTGTTCGGATTTGTTCGATTCTGGACGGATTTGGTCGGCTGGGTGCCGGCGTGGACCGCTGTGGAGGCGTGGGTTCGGGGGCGTCAGATCGGGGCACGGCTTGTCTCTCAGGAGGTCATCTGGATACGTCCACCGTCATTGTATCAGTACATAGGTGCTGATGAGCGGCGTGGTGGGAGT
>VXTH01000342.1:0-7979 GCA_009837565.1 Chloroflexota bacterium
ATCATTCACGGATCAATGACGGAACAATCGCTGTCCTGTCAGCGCCATGACGATGCCGTACTGGTTGCAGGCGTCGGTGGTGTCGGCGTCGGCGATTGACCCGCCGGGCTGCAGGATGTGAGTGACTGCCGAGGCCTGGGCGCGGTCGACGTTGTCGCGGAAGGGCATGAACGCGTCGTGACTGAGAACGGTCTGGAATCGTTCAATCCAGTCGCGGCGTTCATCCGCGGATAGCGGGCCGGACCAGTTGACGATCTGAGACCGGAGCCGTTCACGCTCGGGCTCGGAGAGTTCCTTCCAGGCGATGTACTGCTCGCGACCCGCGAAGCGGTCGGGCCTCTTGAGCGACGAGTCGAACTCCAGGCCGAGCACGCGGTCGTGCTGTTGCAACATCCAACGGTCGGCCTTGCCGCAGGCCAGGCGCGAGCAGTGAATCCGCGACTGTTGCCCCGCTCCCAGGCCGATCACCTGTCCGTCGGCAGCGAGGCAGACCGAATTGGATTGCGTGTAGCGCAGCGCGATCGTGGCGATCATCAGATCACGGCAGACATCGGCGGGGAAGTCCGTCAGTTCGGTCACGGGCTTGCCGAAGATTGAGCTATCGATGAGCTTGCGGTCAAGCGGCTGCTCCAGCCGGATGCCGAAGTGATCACGCGACTCAATGTCCGGCGACTCCACATCCAGATCCGCCTGGAGGATGAGATAGCGTCCACCCTTTTTCTGCTTGAGGATCTCAAGCGCTGCCGGCTCATAGCCAGGCGCGATGATGCCGTCGGAGACTTCGCGCCGGAGGAAGCGAGCCAGCGACTCATCGACCACATCGGAGACGGCGGCGAAATCGCCGTATGCGCTGACCAGGTCTCCGCCTCGGGCGCGAACGTATGCGGAGGCGACGGGCGACAGTTCCAGGTTCTGTACTTCATATGCGCGAGCCAACCGATCGCCAATTGGCAGTCCGATCGCCGCGCCGGCAGGCGAGACATGCTTGAATGACGCGGCGGCGGGCAGATCGAGTGCGTCGCACAGCTCAAGTACGAGATTCCACGAACTCAGGGCGTCGAGCAGGTTGATATATCCCGGCTGGCCGTTGAGAACTTCGAACGGCCACTCGGCGATGGCTGCTGCCGTTGCCGGGGCCTGATGCGGGTTGATGCCGTAGCGCAGCGGGATCGGATCGGACATGGTTGTCGGTCGACTCGGTTCAGCCCACCAGGTCCTGCAGGGCCGAATCGATATCGGTGAAGCGGAAGCGATAGCCCAGATCGAGTGTGCGTGTGGGTAGGATCCGCTGGGATGCGAGCAAGACGCTGGCGCCCTCCCCGAGCATCAGCTTCAGCGCGACCGGCGGCACCGGCATCAGCGCCGGACGCCGAACGGCGCGTCCCAGGGCGCTTGAGAACTGGTTGTTGCGAACCGGATTCGGGGCCGTCAGGTTGATCGCACCTTCGACGTAGTTCTCTTCCAGGGCATACAGCAATCCGCCGACGACATCGTCGATGTGCACCCAACTCCACCAGGCCCGACCGAGCCCGATCGGACCACCGAGCCCCAGCTTGAACGGCATCAGAAGGCGCGGCAGCGCGCCGCCGTCGGTCGACATGATGATGCCAATTCGGGCAGCAACCGTTCGCACGCCCGAGGCCTTCGCCTCCGCTTCCCAATCGACGCAGAGTTGCGCCAGGAAGTCGTCGCCGGGCGGAGCCGATTCGGTCGATTCCCGTTCGACCACGTTGCCGTAGTAACCGATCGCAGAGGCGCTGATCAGGACGCCCGGCTTCTCGCCGGCTTCCTGAATCGCCTGCACCACCTGGCGGGTGGTGTCGATCCGGCTGTCGCGCAACGCCGACTTGCGAGCGTTGGTCCAACGCTGGTCGACAATCCCCTCGCCGGCCAGGTTGACGACGCCGGCGGCGCCCGAGACGGCGTCGGCGAGTCCGTCCCAACCAGTCCAGTTGACTCCGGACAACGCCAGGTGCGCACGCGGATTGCGGGACACCGCGGTGACGCTGACACCTCGCTGCCGAAGCTGGGCGATGAGAGCAGTCCCGACGAGACCGCTGGCGCCGGTGATGACTACATGCATGTACTGGCTCCCGTCATCGCTTCCAGAGCGCTGCCGCCGCTAGCCGCCCATGTTGGGCCGGACCGGATCGAGTCCGTGCATCCCGCGGATCAGGTTGATCTCACCGCGATGACCGTTGAGGTGGGTGCAGAGATGCAGCGTGATCGATTGACCGAGGGTCTCGGTGGCTTCGCCCAGCTTCACTTCGCGCGAGAGATCGTCGTCGCTGAGCGAGTCGAGGAAGGCGTGCGTCGACTCGTTGACCGCGTCCTGATAAGCCCAGAACGCGTCCATGTCGCCGATCGCGACGGCTGAGGCTTCTTCAGTCGACTGTCCTGTGCCGAAGCCGCGCTCGGGCAGCCCGGTCTTCTCGGCCCAGTTGCCCTCGCGCCAGAGTTCCTGCTTGCCCTGCCAGGCGCCCTGAACCAACAGGTCTTCGACGCGGGCGGCGTGCCAGAGCACCCAGGCGACCGAGTGCGATTCGCCCTCGGGAACGAAGTGCAACTGCTCCGGCGTCTGCCCGCTGCGGGCGTCGCGAAAACCGCCATGAATGAAGCTGAGCATGTCTTTGATGTAGCCAACGGCAGAGCTGCTCATGTTGTGGGTCCCTTCGCAGGACCGTCCGAGTCGTCGTCCTGTGCTTCAGGATCAGACTGCGGTCCATCGGACTGAATGTCGGAGTCGGCGAGCAAATCTTCGAGCTGCTGCATGATCTTCGGATCGAGCGCCACGCCTTCGTCGTCGGAGGGATCGTCGGCCGGTTCGGCCTCCATCTCGAGCGCGTCGTCCTCGAATCCGAACGCCCGCGACAGTTCCTGGGCCACCCGTGGATCGAGGCCGCCCGCCTCGGCCAGACGCTGGGCGAGCTCGCGCAGCTGATCCTCGCTGACGCCCATCGAGGTCAGCGTCTCGCGGACCAGGCGCTGCACTTCCGCGTGGTCCTGGCGGATCAGGGCGTCGGCCAGCTCGAGCTGCGTTTCAATGGCCCGAAATCCGATCCGGCGCTGTGCTTCATCGCGCTGCAGCAGCGTCGACATCAGCCTGGTGAACAACGTGGTCGTCCGGGCGATGCGCATCCGGTCGTCGGGATGCTCGGGAAAGTCGCCGGTCACGGAGACTTCGAAGCCGGTGTTCTTGTCCCTGGCGACGTACTGCTCGGTCATGACTCGATGTTACGCCCGTTTGTGCCGCGACGCTGCGAGCAGGAAGTCCGACACCGCATCGATGAAGCCCGGCGTGTTCTGCGAGTGAACGTTGTGTCCACAATCCGGCACTTCGACGAGCCGGGCATTGGGCAGGTCATCGACGAATCGTTCAGCTGCGTCGGCTTCGAGAATGTTGCTCGACTCGCCGCGCACGAGCAGCGTGGGTCCATCGAACTGGTGGAAGCCGTCGGCGACGTCGCGCCGGTCGGCCGCCGGGCGGCGGAAGCCGGGATCGTGCAGGATGCGGTCGGACTTGGACACGTACTTGCCGTCGGAGCGATAGACGAGGTTGTAGCGCGCGGTTCGCTCCATGTGCTCTCGCGAGCGGAACGGGTCGTAGGCCGCGACGCGGTCGATGAACTCGTCGAGATGTTCAAACTCGACGTTGCGCACGACGAAGTTGCGAATCGCCTGGGCTCCTCGTTGCGAGACCTCGGGGCCGACGTCGACCAGCACGACCGCACGGGGCAGCGACGGTTCGCGCGCGGTCAGGCGCATCGTAACCATGCCGCCCATCGAATGGCCCATGACGATCGGATGATCAATGCCGTCTTCGTGGATCAACTGGAGCGCGTCGGAGGCCATTTGATCCGGGCCGTAGTCGGCGTCGCGAGCCCATTCGGAGTCGCCGTGTCCGCGCTGGTCGGGCGCGATGATGTGGAAGCGGTCGGCCAGGTGGAGCGCGACCAGATCCCAGCTGTGCGCCGACTGGTTGCCGCCGTGCAACAGGAGGATCGTCGGGTTCGTCGGTTCGCCCCATTCGAGCAGGTGCAGCCGGAGGTGGTTGATCACCTTATTGCGGGAGACGTAGCGAATCTGGTCGGCGTGGGTGATGCCGAGGTCGGCGGCCGATTCGCAGAGCGAAGCGAACTCGTCGGTTCCGGTCAGATCGACAGCGTCAACGGTGGGAGCGAAGGTATTGAGGTAGGGCACGGGCAGGATTTCTCGGGCTGTGCTGTACGTACTGAGGCAGTCTATCGCGGGAGGTGGCTAGCCTAGTTTCAGTCAGCGCAAGCAACGAAACTGGAAGTGAATCATGTCATTCGCGCACCCGGAGTACCTGGTCACAACGGATTGGCTGGCCGATCACCTCGAAGATGAGGACGTTCGGGTCTTCGAATCGACGGTCTTTCTGCGTCCGCGAGACGGTGGCGGTTACCGCGTCGAGTCAGGCCGGCTCGAGTACGACTCGGGACTCATTCCCGGGGCCGGCTTCATCGATCTGCAGGCGGACTTCTCCGACAACAGTCAGCGGTTGCGCTTCATGATGCCGTCGGCCGCGGAGTTCGCTGCGTCGGCCGGCATGCACGGCATTTCTGAAACGTCGAAGCTGGTCCTGTACGACCGCCTGGGTTCGATGTGGGCGGCGAGGCTCTGGTGGATGTTCCGGTCGATGGGCTGCACGAACGCGGCGGTGCTCGACGGCGGTTGGCGTCGCTGGAGCGACGAGGGCCGTCCGACCTCGACCGACGCAGCTGGCTACGCGCCAGCGAGCTTCACGCCGACCGCCGACCTCGACCGTTTCGCCGACCTGGATGAGGTCAACGCGTTCGTTGAGTCGGGCGGGAGCTGCCTGATCAACGCGCTCGGTCGCGACCAGCACTCAGGCGCCGACGGAGGCCGGACCTACGGCCGGGCGGGACACATTCCCGGCTCAACCAATGTCCCGGCGATGGAGCTGATTGACTCCGATACGGGCCTGTACCGCCCGTCGGACGAGCTCGCCGGGATGTTCGCGGAGGTCGCGCCGGACAAGTCGCAGCGGGTCGTGACGTATTGCGGCGGCGGGATCGCGGCGTCGAACGACGCGCTCGTGCTCAGCCTGCTGGGCTACGAGAATGTCGCCGTCTACGACGCATCGATGTCGGAGTACGCCGCCGACGAATCGTTGCCTCTGGCGGTGGACTAGGCGAGGTCGAACCGATCGAGGTTCATGACCTTGTCCCAGGCGGCGATGAAGTCGTTGACGAACTTCCCTTCGGCGTCGCTTGAGCCGTAGACCTCGGCCAGGGCTCGCAGCTCCGAGTGTGAGCCGAAGATCAGGTCGACCCTGCTCGCCGTTCCGCGTGGCTCGCCGCTGTCGCGATCGCGCCCCTCGAAGATTTCGTCTGAACCGTTGACCGCGGCCCACTCTGTTGCGGGGTTGAGCAGGTTGACAAAGAAGTCATTGCTCAGGGTGCCGGGACGGTCAGTGAGCACACCATGTTGCGAGCCTCCGGCGTTGGCGTCCAACGCACGCATGCCGCCGACCAGCGCCGTCATCTCAGGCGCGGTCAGGGTGAGCATCTCGGCTCGTTCGATCAACAGTTCCTCGGCCCGGCCGCGACGCCAGGTCTGGAGATCCTGTCGCAGGTAGTTGCGGAATCCGTCGGCCTTCGGCTCGAGCACGGCGAACGACTCCGCGTCGGTCCAGTCCGCCGCTGCGTCGGTGCGACCGGGCGCGAATGGGACGGTGACTTCGTAGCCAGCCTGCCTGGCCGCCTGCTCTACCGCAGCGCAGCCGCCCAACACAATCAGGTCGGCCAGGGAGACGCGCCTGCCGTCCGTGCGTGAGTCGTTGAATGACTTCTGGACGCCTTCCAGCTTGTCCAGGACTTCGCCAAGTTGGGCGGGATCATTGACTGGCCAGCTTCGCTGCGGCTCCAGGCGGATTCGGGCGCCGTTGGCGCCTCCGCGCTTGTCGGTTCCGCGGAACGAAGACGCGGCGCCCCAGGCGGTCGCGACCAGTTGCGAACCTGACAGACCCGAGTCGAGCACGTCTACCCTGAGCGAGGCAATCTCGGCGTCGCCGATCAGTTCGTGGTCGACCTCGGGGACCGGATCCTGCCAGAGCAGCGGTTCGCTGGGGACCAGCGGACCCAGGTAGCGGGTGCGCGGTCCCATGTCGCGGTGGATCAGCTTGAACCACGCCCGCGCGAAGGCGTCCTCCAGTTCGGCCGGATGCTCGAGGAAACGACGCGTGATCTCTGCGTAGGCAGGGTCCTCGCGCATGGCGAGATCCGTGGTCAGCATCATCGGAGCGTGACGGATGTCGGGGTCGTGGGCGTCGGGCACTGTCGCGACTGCAGCCGCGTTCTTGGGGGCGAATTGATGCTTGCCTGCCGGGCTCTTGATCAGCTCCCACTCGTGGTTGTACAGATTCTCCAGGAAGCCGTGATCCCAGGTCGTTGGCTGATCAGTCCAGGCACCCTCGATGCCGCTGGTGATGGCGTCGGAGGCCATGCCCGAGCCGTGACTGCTGTCCCAGCCGATGCCCTGCCGCTCGATGCTGGCGCCTTCCGGATCGGCTCCGACATGAGCTTCAGTCGCCGCTCCGTGAGCCTTACCGAAGGTGTGCCCGCCGACGATCAACGCGACCGTCTCCTCATCGTTCATGGCCATACGCATGAACGTACGGCGAATGTATTCGGCCGCGAGACGCGGATTCGGCTCGCCGCCAGGGCCTTCGGGATTGACGTAGATGAGACCCATATGGTCTGCGCCGAATTGCTCGTTGAGTTCACCCTCAGTGTCATGTCGCTCGTCGCCGAGCCACTCCTCCTCCTGGCCCCAATCCGTCTCGTCTGCTTCCCAGGAGTCGGGACGTCCAAAGGCGAAGCCGAATGACTTGAAACCCATCGACTCGAGCGCGCAGTTGCCGGTGAAGATCAGCAGGTCGGCCCAGGACAGACTTGAGCCATACTTCTGCTTGATCGGCCAGAGCAGGCGTCGCGCCTTGTCCAGGTTGGCGTTGTCGGGCCAGCTGTTGAGCGGCGCGAAGCGTTGCTGTCCGGCGCCGCCGCCTCCCCGACCGTCCGAAATCCGATACGTACCGGCAGCGTGCCAGGTCATACGGATGAACAGCGGACCGTAGTGCCCGTAGTCGGCCGGCCACCAGTCCTGCGAGGTCGTCATGACCTCTTCGATGTCCTGCTTCAGGGCGTCCACGTCGAGCGACTTGACCGCTTGGGCATAGTCGAAATCGGAGCCCATCGGGTCGGAGGATGAGGTGTTGCGGCGCAGGGGGTTGAGGCTGAGTTGATCGGGCCACCAGTGCTGGTTCGTGGTCACTTCGTCGGTCCCTTCAGGGGCGCGCAAACGCGCCTCGCCGAGCGCCGAACTCCGCTCTGGATTGCTAACTGTCGCGGCGCTGACGGCTTCCGTTGTGTCGTTTCATAGTCGATTCAGCGTATCATCGCGCCCTGTTGTCCCAACGCGATCCAGCGCCCCGGAGAAGGGCGCAGCGGCTGTTCACTCCGGCGTCTGTTTCGGGGATAACTAGCGCCTGTCCCCGCCAGCACGTACCCATGTCCGAGTGAGCCTGCGCGACCGCGCGGCGCTGCTGGCGACCCGCACGAGCTGCTTGGCAACTTCACCCGAGAAGTCATCTCCGAGCCTTCGGCCGCGTGGACCGCGGTCAGGCGAGGGCCTGGTAGGTCCACCTCATGAAGCGGCGGGTGAGGTCGGCCATGCCGCCGGGGCGGTTGCCGTAGAGGAAGACGTGGTTGAAGAAGCAGCCGACGAGGTCCTCGACGGGGTCAACGAAGAACCAGGTGCCGGCCGCGCCGCCCCAACCGAAGGTCCCGGCCGAGCCGGGGTAGAAGGATCGCTCGACCGACTTGCGCACGGCGTAGCCGAGGCCGAAGCCGTAGTTGGGGACGGGCAGCAGATCGATCTCGCGATCGCCCAGGTGATCGGAGGTCATCAGCTCCACGGTCTTGCGGCCCAGGATG
>VXTH01000168.1:0-7976 GCA_009837565.1 Chloroflexota bacterium
CGACGGCGCCGGCCAGGAGAATCTGGCTCTGCCAGACATACACGCGGCCCGCGGCCGGCAGGCGGTCGATCAGACGGGGCAAGATCGTGTGCAGAAAGTTCACGTGCCTGACTTCGTCGCGGAGGATGAGACGGAAAATCTGCTTCGCCAATGGGTCGACATCGTCCAACTCCAGCGCCTGCTGCAGAAACAACGCCGCGAAGTTCTCGCTGAACAGGGTTGAGGTGAGCCAGTTTTCGACGCTGTAGAAGCCCCACGAGGCCATCCCGCCGAACCGCTCGATCAAGAACGCTTCGGGTTTCGAGATGTATCCGTGGCCGTTGACCTCCGTGAGGTAGCGGTCAAGCACATACACGTGGCGAGCCTCGTCCTGACACTGAGCGGCCAGATAAAGATTCAAGGCCGGGTCGCGGACCTGGTGGGTCGCCTGGCTCATCATTACCTGGATCGTGTCGAGCCCCATGACCTCCAGGCCCAGGAACACGTTCATCATCCGCAACCAGGCGGCCCGGCGCGACTCGGGAATTGTTGAGCCTGCCTCCCAGTCGACGTCGCGATCGGCGTTCCAGAGCCGGTCGCCTTGCTGCCGGAACAGGGTGCGAAACGCATCGGCTTGCTCTGCGGAGCGATGTGGTCGGACGGCGCTGGGAGAGCGTTTCATCGATTGGAAATTCCTGCGACGATCATACTCACCGGAACTGCTCAACGCTCCAGCCAGGTGACTGCAGGCGGATCGTATACTGGCGATATGGCTGACGAGGGATTCGATCTGGAAGAAACGCTGCGCGCCTTGCGCGAGGCGGATGTCGTCGTCATCGGATTCGGTTGGCTCCAGGAACGTTTGTTGATCGACGGACGTCGCAACGATACCGACGGTCCCTACATTCGAGTGGTCGAGCCGGTGCGCTCGCCGCAGGATCGTATACGCGAACTCAGGCGACTGCGTCCCAGTTTCGACGACCCGGAATCCTTCGTCTTTTTCCCCTGGGCGGGCCGAGTTGATTCCTTCGTCGAAGCTGAGTTGTTCGAGCGGATCCTGGAGCGCTGCGCCGGCGATCCCAACGCCGAGGACGACGCCCGAGCGGCGCTCGGCAAGCTGTATGAGCTTGATCGCGAGGACATTCGCCAGGCGATCGCGGGCGGAGACAAATACCACACGCTCTACGAGCGGACTTCCTGACTCTTCACTGCGCCGATTCCCCGTTACGTCTAGTAGCGAGCGCTGAGGCGGACGCCAAAGCCATTATGTCCACAAGCGCGGACTGTTAGCTGGTTGGCATGTCATAGGCTAGGCGTGCTTATCTGCATCTGATGACAAGGCGGAGCCTGTGGCCGAGCGAACAATCAAGCCTCGCGGTCGCACCGAAACGACTGATTCGCAATCTGTCGGCGCGACTGTCGAAGCGGACGAGTGCTCGCATTCGTGGGAGATTGATCGCCCCAATCAACAGGTGTCACATGGGCGATGCTCGAAGTGCGGGGCCGAGAAGGACTTTCTCAACTACGGCGAAGAGTTGCGGATGCCCTTCGGTCGCCGGCGCCGTTCCTGATCTCGCGAGTCATCTTGGCTACGGCGGCGCAGCCGTGACTTCGGCTCGCACCGCGATGATCCGTTCCGTCCCATAGAACGCGATCTGCTCGAACGCGGCCGGACTCAGCTGCAGGTCGGTGTTCGAGGACTCAGTCCCCCTGACCACCACCAGCATCTCGGCGCCTACCACTTCAGCTTGCTCCTCGTCGGTCAACAGGGTCGCGCCAGGGAGACGAGTCAGACGTAGGGTCGTGCCCACCGGCCAACGCGAAGTGAAGACGGTAGCGGGCTCGGTCGGGTCGTACGCCGCGCCATCCGCTAGCGTTCGCGGGATTCCGGATGGTACCGGCTCTGCGGTCAGGCGTTGCGCGACAATCTCCGCCCCGCCAATCTGGGCAGGGGTGACCTGTTCGTCTGCGACCTGAGGTTCAACAAGTGAGACCGAAATGATCGCTTGGGCCTGTGAAGCCTGCTGAGCTTCCTGAGCAGATTGAGAAGACTCCGATTGCTCCTCCGCCTCCGCCGCATCCTGGGTCTCTTCGGCATCTGTTGCAGCCTGGGGACTCGGAGAGTCGGTCGCCGCCGCGGAAGCTGGGTCCGAAGCCTGGGAGTCCTGTGCGCCTGCAGTTGCTGTCGTCTCTCCGTCTTGAGCCGGCACCGTGTCCTCGCGGACCTCGGACGTGGCCGGCTCATCCTCCTCGAGTAACAGCGTGACCCCGAAATAGACGCCAACGCCGATTCCGGCAAGCAGCGCGAGGGTCAGAATCGCACCGATTAACTGCTTGACTCGCGGACCCAGCGGCGGGCGCTCATTGGGCAGGCGCAATCGTTGATTTGAATACTGTCGGAAGTCATTCGCACCTCTCACCCGGACCTGGGGGCCGGAGAAGTCCTGGGCTCCCCGAGGCTCGCGAAAGTGGTGGCTCATGAATGCAGGGTATGTCATCACCCTCCGGGACAGGTATCGCACTGCGAAACCGAGTAGGGACTGACGCCCGCCTCGGTACCATGGGCATATGGCGATTGATCTAGAGACCAGACACATTCGCTGCCCGAACTGTTCGGTGACGCTCGATGTCGGCGTGCCGCCCGAAACCGGCCGGACTCGACGCGTCGTCACACGGTGCGCCAAGTGCAACTACGATCTCGTCGTCTCCAGAGGCGAGAAGGATGACGAGCCGTTGCGAATCAGGGCCTGCATGAGATGGGACGTCACCTGTCCCTATTGCCAGCAGCCGACCGTTGCCCGCGTTCCGCCCAAGGGGCTGTTGAGGCGGAAAGAGACATCACCCTGCAAGCACTGTCGCAAACCGCTGATCGTGGAACGGCGCGAAGAGGGGCAGTTGGTCCTGCGCGCGCATCGCGGGATTCTCGAAGGAACCGTGCTCTAACCCGTCTTCTGAACAGCAAGCACAACTGTGGATGTAATCACTGCTACGAAAGACGCAGTTGATTGTTGGGTGGCGCTTGATGCTAGTGACCGATTTCACTTTCACGACTAGAGTGCATGAATACCAATTCCCGGCCCCCAGTGCATGCCAGTGCATGCTCCGGGCCTCAGAAAGAGCGGGAACATGAGCGACTACGACCAGCGCGCCATTGAGATGCATCGCGAATGGGGCGGCAAGGTCGACTACGCCTCCAAGGTCACCGTGGAGAACCACGACGACCTGTCGGTCGTATACACGCCCGGAGTGGCTGCGCCCTGTCTCGAAATTGCTCGCGATCCATCCCTCGCGCGCGTGATGACCGGCGTCGGCAATCTCGTCGCCGTGATCACCGACGGCTCTGCGGTTCTCGGTCTCGGCGATATCGGCCCTCAGGCCGCGTTGCCGGTGATGGAAGGCAAGTGCGTCCTGTTCCGCAACTTCGCCGGCGTCGATGCGATTCCGATCGCGCTCTCGGTCCGCGAGGTCGACGACATCGTTGCCGCAATCGAGGCGATCGCCCCGTCACTGGGCGGAATCAACCTCGAGGACATCTCGGCGCCAAGGTGCTTTGAGATTGAACAACGTCTGCACGACTCACTCGACATCCCCGTCATGCATGACGACCAACACGGCACAGCCGTCGTGGCGCTCGCCGGCGTGATCAATGCCCTGCGCCTGACCAATCGCGATTTCAAGGACATTCGCACGGTGATCCTTGGCGCCGGCGCGAGCGGAATCGCCTGTGGCGCGATCCTGCGTGAGATGGGCTGTGAAGACGTTGCGCTGATCGATTCCAAGGGCCTGCTCACGACCGATCGGGAAGACCTCAATCCCTGGAAGCGCGTCGCTGCCGAGTGGTGCGATTTCCGCAACAATCCAGATGGCAGCATTCCCCAGACTTCACAGGTCATGGCTGGAACCGACCTGTTCCTCGGCCTAGCCGGCCCGGGACTCGTCACCGTCTCCGATGTCGCTTCGATGAACGACAACTCGATGGTCTTCGCCATGGCCAATCCGACGCCCGAAATCATGCCCGATGAAGCCGCCGAAGCCGGCGCCGCGATCATCGCCACCGGGCGGTCCGATTTCGCCAATCAAATCAACAATGCGCTCGGCTTCCCCGGCATGTTCCGCGGCCTGCTCGACGGTGGCATCCCCAAGATTGAGGACGAGCACAAAATCGCCGCCGCCCAGGCGATCGCGGACTTCGTAAGCGACCCGACACCGGACCGAATCGTTCCCAGCATTTTTGAGGATGGGCTGGCCTACAAGGTCGCCGATGCCGTCAAGGCGACTGGCTAACCCGGGGCCTCAACTCCGGCCTCCTCATTCGGACTCGGCCGGTACACGTCAAGCGCCTGAGCCAGCGCCGCTCTGACGCCGAGCACGGGCGCGTAACCGAGTGTCACTCGAGCCCGTGAGTCATCGATCAGGTGCGGACTGCCGGTCGTCGTGACGTAGGCGTCCACGCCCTCGGGCTCCGGCAAGACCCAGCCGGCCAGGCGACAAGCGTCGAGACCGCGCGCCAATCCGTAGGGCGCGTTCCAGAATCGCTCTTCGATCCCTCGCAGTTGACAGGACTCAACGGCGAGATCTCGCCAGGTCGTATGCGCCGAGGCGGCATGAAAGACCTGGTCGACTGCCTCCTCGGGTTGACTGATCATTGCCCACACGGCGCGACCAAGGTCGGCCGCGGCCAGAACGGAGACCGGCGCCTGTCCCCCTCCGACGAGCGCGGCTCGCGGACGGGAGATGAAGTGCCGGATCACCCGCATCAGCGATCCCTCTCCGTTGACGATCACCGGGGCCGGGCGCAGGATCGACAGCGGCACGCGTCGCCGGTATGTGCGCGCGACCCGCTCCGCCGCCACCCGGCTCTGCAGCGCCGGACCGACCGGTCGCGGAACCCAGCTCTCGGTCACCGGCCAGGGAGGGAGCCGTCTGCCATATGTCTCAGTGGTCGAAAGGAACACGACCTGCTGGAGTTCTGCCTGCCTGCAAGCATCGAGCAGTGTCGTCGTTGAGTGGACGTTCGCCTCGGCGTAAGCAGCTGCGGCCAATCCTGGTTCGTGCACTGAGTGAGCGTGAACGACATGAGTGACAGTGCTGAGCGTTCCTGCCAGTTGCGCAGGATCGCCAACATCGAGGGGTACGACTTCAACATCGTGGCGATTCAGTTCACGTGCAATCGCGGAGCCGTCGGGCTGCGCAGCGCCGGTCAGGGCGATTCGCATCGTCGCCATGCATCACTCCCCACTCAGACGCGCTGATAGCCTCGACGTTGCATCAGAAGCGTACGCGTTGGTGAACCGGGGCTTGTCATGCCGTTTCTGGAACGACCGAATTGCGAGATCTTCTTCGAGGAGACAGGTAGCGGACCGGCGATCATCTTCGCTCATGGCGCCGGAGGAAATCACCTCTCCTGGTGGCAGCAGGTGCCGGTGTTCGCGAGTTCGTATCGCTGCGTCGCGTTCGATCATCGCGGGTGGGGTCGCAGTATCCCCACCGGAGGACCTGGCCCGGCAGCATTCGTTGACGACCTGATCGCACTCCTGGACGAGCTGCGCATTGAGCGGGCAGCGCTGGTTGCGCAATCGATGGGTGGTTGGACCTGTCTCGGCGCCGCGCTGCAGGCTCCCGAGCGAGTCGCTGCACTGGTCATGGCCGATACCGCCGGCGGCCTGATGACGGACGCAATCAGAGGGCCGTGGGAGGAAGCTCGCAACCGTACTGAAGGACAAGGTCTGGACGTGCTTGCCTACGATCAGTCGCTGCGTCAGCGCGACCCGGCGCTCGCCTTCCTCTATGACGAGATCATGGCCATGAACCCTCCGCGCGATCCGGCGTTACGGGGATTGCTCAGTGAACTTGGGCCGGACCCCGACGCCGTGGCAAATCTACCGATGCCCGTCCTCTGGGTCGTCGGCGGCAATGACCCGCTGATTCCTCCGCTGGTCATGCGGGCCGCCCACGACCATGTCCCCGGCTCGCAGTACTTTGAAGTGCCGGCCACCGGACACAGCGTGTACTTCGAGCGGGCCGCCGAGTTCAACGGTCAACTCAGCCGGTTCCTCGTGGACGCCGGCTGGGGCAACGGGATCTCAGCGGGCGCACGGCACTAACTGAAGGGCGACCAGGTCAGTGTCAGAGCCTGCTCGAGCGCCAGCTCCTCGTACTTCAGGGACGGGTCCCAGAGCATGAACCCGATCCCGCCAGCCTCCGCGGTGGCCGCGATCTGCGCGTGCACCTGCTCTGAGTGATATCGGAGCCCTCGAGCCTGGTAATCGTGGAAATCCTGCAACCATGGCCGAACCAGGGCGGTGCCGTGCGGTCGTGCGAGGTCGACAGTCGCCTGCACGTTAATCTTCACGACCGGACCGGGATGCGCGGGGGGATAGGCAAAGCCCAGGGAGCCGGCATGCCAGCCGCTCGGGTAGACCATCGGCGATATGTAGTCGAGATGCTGCGCCAAGCCTTCAACCGACTGACCGATGCCCTGATCGTTTCCGGCGGTTGAGACGACTCCGAAGGTGTCGAAGGAGACGGCCACGCCGGCGAGATGCAGCGCCTCGCTCGCTTCTTGTGCGAATTGTGTGATTGCCGCAACCCGGTCCGCTTCCGTTCTGTCCAACCGTTCACGGAGGCCGTTCTCGTACGGCAAGCGGACGTAGTCGTACTGAATCTCTTCGACGTAGTCGGCAGCCGCGACGCCTATCTCGATGTTGTATGTGCGCGCTTCCAACTTGTAGGCCGATGACCAGGTACTACCCATGCTGTCGATGAACAGGCCGCCGGCGAAGTTGTGCAGGGCATTGTCGGTGTACCACCTGGGATAGGTGCCATCGAGGAAGGTCACGACCCGCCCGATTCGATAGACGCCCTTCGCTTGCAGTTCCGTCAAGAATGCCGCCACCGAGCGTCCGTCACGGGAGGCGCCGATCTGTTCGACCGTCGAAGTTGCAGCGATGGAGAAGACCTGGCCCGCTTCGTCTTTGATATCGACGACTACGGCGTTGATGAGATTGCGGTCAACCAGATCGTGCGCCCATGCCTGCACCGCAGGCTCGGTTACCAGTCCGAATGGAATGTAGATCGCTCGCACGACCAGGTCGCGCAAGACCACGACGGACTGGTCGTAATAGATCGGTCGCCGCACAACGTCGTAGCCGGGCTGGACGATCGACAGGTTGCCGGTGCGTTGCTCTGGCGCGAATTCGAAGCGGCCGCTGCTGTCGGTTCTGACGAGCGCGCTGCCGGTTGAAACGCGCGCCTGGGCGGCCGGGCGCAATCGGCCCTGATCCCAGACGTAGACGCGACCGGTCAGGTTGCGGCTGAACGCTGCCGCTGATGTGAGGGCCGTGGACTCACTGCCTGACGCTGCTCCGAGCTGCGACTCCGCGACTCCGGGATCTTCCGCGCCGACGACTCGGAGCGAAGCGCCCGCGATAAACGCCAGAATTACGATGGAAATGAGTGTTAGGAGTCTGAAGATTGCGGCGGTTGGCCATCCGTCATGAGAAAACACTCGTTGTGCCTTACTTCAACCAAAGACCACCCCTACCGCTATCAACATTGTACACATAAGAGCTTCACGATTGTTATCCACTCTGTCCACACAGGCGGTCCAACTGGCTGAACGCCGGGTGGATGTTTAATGCTGCCGCGCTACGACGACTCGCTCTCGTGCGACTCCGCGGCGGCCTTCAGATTTCGCAAACCCTGTACTGAAGCAGCTTCAATGGCGCGGATGCCGCGTCCGAACAGAAACACATTGCTCAGACGCCATCGCCAGCCCATTGGCCGCACCTGGTCGGAAATTTGGCAGCGCTCGCCGAGACGCTCCAGGCGGTAGGCGTGCTGCACCCGGAAACCAACGCCCATATGAATCTCGAGCAACAGCTCCCGTGATCTCACTTCGCCGAGCACGACGGCATGGCCTGAATCGACGCCGGATTGCGCTTCGTCTCTCAGTAGGTTCCATACCTCCTGCGCGCTGGCGTTGATCTCCACGGGTT
>VXTH01000246.1:0-3627 GCA_009837565.1 Chloroflexota bacterium
CACCGCGAGCGAGCGAACGGGCGGGTGGGGCGCGCCGGCGGGTCTGCTCGCGGTCCTGGCGATCGGATTGCTGGCCGTGCCCGGCTTGGTCGCCAGTTACTGGCTCCAGGGGCAGTTGAACGCGTTCTACTGCCTGTTTTGTCTGTTCTTCTCGACCAATCTGGTGATCTGCTACTGGGAAATGTGCCTGTTCTTCCGCAGGGACGAGATCGAATCGCGAGTGGATCATTGGCGTAGGTGGCAGATCGACACAGGCAAAACTCCGGCAGTGGAGTTCCTGACCGCCAGAGTTCCCTTGAAGCGGATCCTCTCTCCGACCGTCTGGGCAGATGTCTGGGCGACCTACTCGATGTTCGATTCGGCGTACGCGGACCGTAACACGTACGGTTTCAACATCGACATCGCCAACGGCTTCACCACTCCGGCCTCCACAGTGTTCCTCTATGCGGCCTTCACCGCCGGAGAGGTGTCGGCGATCGCGACGGGCATCGTTGGCGCCATGCTGTTCTGGCAGTGGACCTACGCCTCAACCCTCTACCTGGTCAGCTTTTTCGTGGGCCAGAAGCAACACCGCGTAACGACGCGTGAGTTCTACGTCTACATATTCGGGCCGAACGCCATCTGGATCCTCATTCCGATCGTCGGCCTCTACGTCTCCATACGCCTGATCCTCGACGGCGACTACAGCGTTCTCGGCCTCAACTCCATCTTGCCCTGACTCCCCGGCTCTGAGACGTCTGCCCCCTCTCCCCGAGGGAGAGGTTTGGGGTGAGGGTCAGGCTCGACGCGTCACTCAAACGGAGTCGGGTCGAGGAAGCGGTCCAGCACGTTGCGGGTCATCCGGGAGACGTTGTTGTCGTGATCGTTGTGGAACAGCGCCGAACTCCAGCCGATTGAGCCGGTCGAGAACACCGCGCCGCCGCGCGGCGTCTCGAAGAAGACCACGTCGGCATGCACCTGCGGGTCGTCTTGACCGCCGATCGAGAGCAGCATGTGACCGATGTCCTCGTTGACGCGGATGTAGCAGTCGGTGTGCTGCTCGGAGGTTGCGACGGTCAGCGCATGCGGTGGAGTCCCATAGCCGCGGCTGGCAGAGTCCAGCTCGAGGCCGGCGGCGCCACCACCGATCAGTCCGAAGTCGCCGATGATCTCGTCGTCGATGCCGTCAAAGATGAACTCCGCGCGGGGGTCGTGGCTATCGGCAGTGCGGCGGAAATAGGAGGAGTGGTCGAATCCCTGGGCGATGAAGCCGTTGCCGACGAGCGACTGAGGCGTGCGTCCGGCGCGCCACCAGAGCCCGCCGTACTCGCCCGTAAAGGCCATGAAGTACTCGCCCGGTTCGCTGGCCCAGGAGCGCGATCCGTCCTCGGTCCGCCGCATCTCCATGGCGCCGGGCTTGTCGTCGCGATAGGCGACGCGCCAGTAGAAGCCGTTGCCGCCCATGTACATCAGCCGTCCGCCCCGCTGAGTGAAGGCATGCACGGCGTCCCACATGTTGGTCGAGTAGTACTCGGGGTGGCTGCAGGTCATCACACAGGAGTAGCGCTCCAGCAGCGAGACGCCGTCCTGATGCATGTCCTCGTCGGTGATTACGTCGAAGGCGATGCCCTGCGCTTCGAGCCACTCAACGAGGTGCATGTCGGCGCTCAGCTGCCAGAGCCAGTGGTGGGTCGGGCGGATGTTGATCAGCGGCCGCAACCGAGACGAGTAACAGACCCCCGTCCCGTCGTTGTGGTTGTCATACATCGAGTTGCCGTACTCGGGGTGGCGATTGAGGTAGCGCTCCTCAGGTCCGATGACCGCAAGGTGATTGGAAAGCAATTCATTGCCGAATTCGATCCCGCCGCGGGAGTTGCCGTAGGCCATGTAGCTGGCGGTGGGGATCAGCAACGCCAGCGACGCAGTGGCCCGGTCGCGCGGCGGCCGCACAACGAACGTGACGTGGTCTTCCTGATCTCCGGCTGTCAGGCGTGCGGCGTAGAGGCCGCTGGGCGTGTCGGCGGGGACTTCCAGTTCAAAGTCGGCGTCCCACTCGCAGTCGTAGAGCGAGTCGTCCAGGAAGTGGATGGCAGCGTACTGGTCCGGCGCATGATTGAAGTCCAGCTCAGCTCCGGTCCAGTTGGAGCCGCGTACGGCGCGAATCGGTAGATTGATCAGCCGGCCGTGAGCGCGGTTAGGAGAGATGTCGATGATGTCGTCTGTCTCCATCGCACGCGAGAAGTCCCAGGCGGCGCAGATGTCCGTGCGCAGACCACGGGGAACCGCGTCGCTGCGCAGGGATTCCATTTCACTGCGCTCCAGAACCCGGGAAGCAACGACCGGACGCTCGATCCGACCGTTGAAGATCATTTCTCCGACAGGCTTCCCGCGGGCCTCCTCGCGGCTGGCGGCGGCGATCAGGAGCGGTGCGTTGCAGCCAACGACTGCACTTCTCTCGCTGTCGTGTCTGGCCTCTCCGCTCGAGGTGTCGCGAGCGTAGGAGTCCAGCAGTTGTTGCCGCAGGCGAACCTCACCGCTGGAGCTGTCGTATGTCGCGCTGACCAGGTACCACTCGCGGGCGACAAGGGGTTGTCCGAGCGCGAATTCCGCCAGACCGCCCTCGCCGTCGCCCAGCTGCAGGACGAGGCCGTTATCAGGGTCGGTCCAGAGAGCAAATCCGCAGCCGGCGTCGATGTCCATCTTCGAGATAATGCAGGCCCGACGAAGAGCCGGGAGCGTGGGAAAAATGACAGCCTGCAAGCTGAGATCACTGAGAGCGTCGAATGCGGGTCCGTCCGGAACGACGGCGTAAGAGCCGCAATAGGTCTCCTGGCTGCGTCCGGGATACTCGCCGCTCACCGACGTTGGCAGGAGCTCATCCCGGTAGCCAGGCCCGTCGGGCTGGCGATCTCCCGAGATCAGGCGAACGATGTCGGCCTGGTAGCGGTCGACGCCAGGTTCGCAGCTGACCATGAAGCGGATGCGCTCGCCGGGGGCGACGCTGATCTCGTCGCTGTAGCCAGCAATCTTCTTTTCGAGCATGGATTGCTCCCTCGGCGCTGAATCAGTCGAGTACGAGTGGGGTTCCGGTGATTGATTCCCAGCGCATTTTGAAGACCGCGCGCTCTGCGTCTTCGAGGGACGTGAAGACCTGATCTTCAAGCAGCGTGAGATCGACGCCGCGCTGGCCCGAAAGCTGGGCCAGGCCCCACTCTCGATACGGAACCCGAGTGACCAGGACGTAGCGTCCGGCCGCTTCGGTGTCGCGCATGCGTGTGACGATGCGCTGCAGCGCGGCGCTATGCGGGCCCATGGGGTTGCCCATGAACTCCCTGGCAAGATCAGTTCGGCTGGGATCGATCGGATATTGAGACGGCATTCACACCCCCGTGGGTTCGATGGCGCAGTCTAGGCTCGCTGCGGAGTCGATGCAATCGAGAAGGCCAGGCACTCGGCGGCCGTACGAGGCGCCGGGGCTGCCGCTGGTAGCCTGCGGACTCGTGGCTGGCTGCTCGGAGGAGATGTGAGAACGACGTGTTGCGGCCTGGCTTGATCTGGCTCTCGAGACAGGAGTGGGCCGAGCACGTCGCCCGCACGGCAGGCGTCGAACGTCTGTTGGTGCGCCGATTTGTCGCCGGCGATACGAGG
>VXTH01000246.1:3637-7915 GCA_009837565.1 Chloroflexota bacterium
GTTCTCGCTGTTGGGCGAGGCCGTCACCGATCCCGCAGAGGCCGATCAGGCGGTCGCGGAGTATTGCGCACTGGCGGCCGCGATTGGCGCCTCGCCCCGGCTTGACGCGCGAGTTGCGGTCAAGCCGACGTTGTTAGGGCTGGATATCTCGCAGCAAACAGCCGAGCGGGGCCTCTTGAACATCATCGAGACTGCCGCTGAACACAGAGTCTGGGTTGAGCTGGATATGGAAGCATCGAACACCGTGGATGCGACCCTGGAACTGTTTCGTGCCGCGGCGGCGAAGTCGGAACGAACCAGAGTCGCATTGCAGGCCTATCTGCGGAGGACTCCGGAGGACGCGCAGGCGTTAATCGATGATGGCATCGCCCGTGTGCGACTGGTCAAGGGCGCCTATAGCGAGTCTGGACGGATCGCGCACAGCGGCACAGACGCGATCCGACGGGCGTACATCGAGTTGCTGGAACAGCTGTGGCGCGCCGGCGCTGATCTGGGCGTGGCCACCCACGATCCGCTCTTGCATCAAGCGGCGCAACGTCTGGCCAGCGAGTCCCCGGCCGTCGCCGATTGGGAGTTTCAGATGCTCTACGGGGTGCGAACGGAGATGGGATCGGCGATTCGTGCGCGTCAGGAGCGACTGCGCGTGAGCATCCCCTACGGAGAGCGCTGGTATCCGTATCTGATGCGTCGGATCGCCGAGCGGCCTGCGAACGCCTGGTTCGCCCTGCGCGCCGCGCTCGGCCAATAGACGATCCCGCCTTCTGCTGCGCATTCCCATGAGGGATTGACTGACATTTAGGTCCAGTCTTTCGGTCTGAAGAGATAGGTCTCTGCCCACCCGCTAGCATGACTTGACAGCGGCTCGAGTGCGAAACAACCGGGCGGCGCACACGTTTGTCACGACGGTACAGGCACATGAAGCGGACGTCGGCGTACGGGGTGGAGGCCGCGATCGATCCCGATAGGGCGGTCAGCGCGATCCGCCGCGCAATTCTGAATCGAGCTGCGCGCGAATCTGGCTGGAGCATCTCTGGCTCCGGCGGCCTTCGGCAGGCGCTCACGACCTGGGCACGCGGCCTATTGGAGTGCAATCCCAGCGACAACTACGTCATCGCCAGGATGTCGATCTGGGGGCGCTGGCTGCTCTGGCTGACGGCGTTGTCCTACTGGGCCTCGCGCCCCGACTTCACGATCAGCGGGAACGAGGCCTTGTTCGCGCTAGCGGTCGTCTTTGCCCTCTCCAACGCTGCGTTTCATTGGCGACTGCTCTCGAAACGCTTCATCACAGCCAGGTGGCTTTTGACCTTCGGCGCGATCGACACCGCCGTGATCATAGCCGCGATCTGTACCGAAAGCGTGTTTCAGCCGTACGTGCATCTCGGTCTCTTTCCGGCGCTGGCCAGCGTGTCGGTCGCCTTTAGCTCGTTTACGTTCTGCGTCCTGTGGACTTCGTTGGTCACCGCAGGCTATGCGGGAGCCACGCTCGGAGTCGCTGCCGGGGCAGGTCTGGTGACGCCCGACGCAGCGACCCTGGTGGCCCAGATCATGATGATGGTCGCCGTGACATTCGTCGTGAACATGGTGACCGGCTATGAGCGAACCGAACGGCTGAAGGCGCTCGAACGTGAGCAAGAACTGCATCACGAACGGATTGAGCTGTCGCAACAGATTCACGACACCGCGGCGCAGTCGGCCTACATGATCGGGTTGGGCATCGACAATGCCCTCGCACTGGCCGATGACGATCCTGCAAATCTGCGCCGAACCCTGATCGCCACATCGGAGCTCTCCAAGTCCGCGATGTGGGAGCTGCGTCAGCCCATCGATATGGGCCTCATCTACGAAGGGCGGGAACTGTCACAGGTTCTTGGCGCGCACGCGCGCAACTTCACCACAATCACGTCGGTACCTGCCGAGTTGGTGCAGATCGGTATCGAGCCCAAACTCGCACCGCAGCAACGGGCCCGCATCATGTCGATCGCCCATAATGCACTGACCAACGCGCATCGCCACTCCGGCGCGTCTTCCGTCGTGATCAAGCTCGAGTTCGCCGCCGATCGGATCTGTCTCTCGATAGTGGACGATGGCATCGGACTGCCCGACAATTATCAAGAACGGGGACACGGATTCCGAAACATGCGATCTGAGGCGGAGCGACTAGGCGGCGTACTGGAGGTCGACTCGGGCGGCGCTGGAACTGGAACCAGCGTGACCTGCCATATTCCGTTCAGCCACTCTAGGACAGGTGAATGAGATGACCACGACCAAGCAAATCCGAGTGATGATCGTTGATGACCACGCGATCGTGAGAGATGGCCTGCAGCTTGTCCTGGAACAGGCAGGCGACATGACGGTGGTTGGCCAGGCCGTCGACGGAGAGGAAGCGCTGAGGGTGGCGCGAGAGGTCGAGCCAGATGTGGTGGTCATGGACCTGATCATGCCCAACAAGGATGGGGTCGAGGCGTGTAGCGAAATCATGCAGACGCTGCCTCAGACCCAGGTCCTGGTGTTGACCGCCTCGACGGCAGACGACGCCATCATGAACGCCCTGGCCGCGGGCGCCACAGGCTACCTGCAGAAGTACTCGGGTCGCGACGACTTGCTAACCGCCGTGCGTGACGCGGCAGCCGGTCGCTCGCAGATCCCGGTCGATATGGTCCGTCGGGCATTGGAGTCGGTGCGGGAGGCGCCGGCTCGCGGTGACGACGCCCCGGCAGATGTGCTGACGGCCCGCGAACGGGAAGTGCTCAGGCTCTTCGCGGAGGGCAACTCGTACGCGCAGGTCGCGGGAGTCATTGGAAACAGTCCCATCACGGTCAGGAACACGATCTACCGGATCGAGCAGAAACTCGGCGTGACAACCAAGCAGGAGATCGTCGTCTGGGCGGTGAGACACGGTCTGCTGGACGAGGATGTCGAGCAAGACTGAGCTGCCCGGAATTCGTCTCGCTGAGCCGTGCCCGCAGCTGGGCCATCCCTTGCGTCAGTCGCCTGACCAGTAGCTCTGTTGAGATGGGAACACCGTCGAGGTCCGCGTGATCTCGATGTCCCCCTCCAGCGTGTCGGCGGCGGCCGACCAGACGGCGTAATGCGGCGCGGCGCGATGCGCCTCGAGAGCGGCATCGTTTTCGTAGACCTCGTAGAAGTAGTAGGTCAGATCATCCGTCGCGTCCTGGAGCACGTTGAAGCGGTAGCAGCCTGGCTCATCCCGCTCGGAGCCGAGACAGTCGACCTCAATCGCGTGGAGAAACTTCTCCCGCCCCTCCGGTTTGACCTTGACTTTGACCCAGATTGCGATGTTGCTCATGTGATTGGCTCCAATGTTGCTGCTTCGACGGTCGGCGGTCAGGCTACCTGCTGACTGCTAGCTTGTCGCTGACTCCAGTGCACAGCGAGGAAGTGAACCTCATGAGCAAGCTCTCAGAAGATCGACGGATCGACCCAAGGATCAAGGCGCTGTTCGGCGGGTTCGATCTGCCCGCGGCTGAGGATGTCGCGAGCCGCGAAGAACTGATCGAGCGGGCGAACAGCGCGGAATCCCGCGCGCAGTTCGAAGGGCTGATGGGGTTCATGGCGATGTGCGACACAGAGGAAATTGCGCCGTCAACCGGCCTGACCGTGACAACCGAGACGTTTACATCGTCGCCCGACGGCAACACCGTCAACATCCAGTACATTCGCCCGGACTCAGATGAGCCGTTGCCCTGCGTCTACTACATCCACGGTGGCGGGATGGCGCAGATGTCCTGCTACGACCCCAACTACAAGGCCTGGGGCCGGATCATCGCGCAGAATGACGTTGCAGTGACGATGGTCGACTTCCGTAACAGCGTCGTGGCCTCGTCTGCGCCTGAGGTAGAGCCCTATCCGGCTGGGTTGAACGATTGCGTGTCGGGCTTGAAATGGGTCTCGGAGAACGCCGATGCGTTGGGCGTCGATGGCTCGCGGATTGTGATCGCGGGTGAGAGCGGCGGCGGCAACCTCACGCTGGCGACAGGGATGAAGCTGCTGCGGGACGGCGATATCGATCTGATTCGGGGACTATACGCGCTCTGCCCGTACATCGCCGGAAGCTGGCCGCGAGACGATCTGCCATCAACCACCGAGAACGACGGCATCCTGCTCAACCTGCACAACAACAACGGAGCGATGGGTTACGGGATCGAAGCGTTTGAGGCGGAGGATCCCCTGGCCTGGCCGCTGTTCGCCTCCTCCGAGGACGTGATCGGCCTGCCGCCGACGACGGATTTCCTGGAGGGGAACAGCACGAAGATCGAT
>VXTH01000346.1:0-7877 GCA_009837565.1 Chloroflexota bacterium
AGGTCATCCTGATGGCCCGGCGCGTTCCCGAAGGCGAAGCGATCGTCGCCGAGATTAAGGAGTCGGGCGGCGAGGCCACCTTTGTCGCCTGCGACGTCGGCGACAACGACTCCGTCGTCGCAGCGGTCGACCAGGCCGCCAACGCCTACGGTCAGATTGATCTGCTGTTCAACAACGCCGGCGGCGGCGCAGGCGAATATTTCCCCAACGAGCCCAACGAGATGTGGCTGCGTGTGATCAACGTCAACCTGACCGGCACCTTCTACGTCAGTCAGGCGGTCTGGCCGCACATCGTCGGTGCGGGCGGCGGCGCAGTCGTGAACATGTCCTCACTGGCCGCGCAACGAGGCTTCTCCTCGCGCATGCAGGACGAGTTTGGCACCACCTCCGCCTCGTACTACGCGGCCAAGGCCGGCGTCGACGCCCTGACCCGCTACATGGCCGGTGTGGGCGGACGCGACAACATCCGCGTCAATTGCGTGCGGCCGGGACAGATCATCACCCCGGGCGCAACTCGCGGCACCTACAACGACCCCGATGGCGGACATCACGTCTTCGAGAAGATGTTTGACTTCGCCCAGATTGTGCAGGGCCCCGGCTACTCAATCGACGTAGCCAACCTGGTGCTCTTCCTCTCCTGCGAAGACTCAAGATTCATCACCGGAGAGATCATCAATATCGACGGCGGCGTCGCCGCGAAGATCTAGGACGCGGCTTCGCTGACGCTGCTGTCGGATTGAGCAGAAGTGACCTCAGCATTGATGTCGGAGTCAATCCAGTCGGTGATGATCTTTCGGTGCGCGATCTTCCAGGCGCCGTCGACCCGCCGCAGCCGGTCCTCGTAGCGTCCCTGGAATGTGATCCGGGCGGGTTCGACAAAGGGATTATCGCGGCTGCCCCCAGTGACAACCGTGCAATAGGATTTCATGGTCGCCTCATCACCGTCGCCGTCGATGACGAAGTTGGATGGTTGGTGGCGCGACACTCGGTCGTCATCGTTGTCGGTGACTCCGGACGCCAGGCCCCAGAGCGCGTCGCCGGTGATCCAGAGTTCCTGGAGTTCCATCTCCATCACGGCGTCGTCGGTGAAACAGGACCGCCATCCGTCAGGGTCGCGAAGATCCAGCGATTGGCTATAGCGTCCGGCCAGCACGATGATCTCTGAACGGTCGTCTCCGGTGAGCGGCATGATGCGCTCCTTTCGTTCTTTGATGCGGAATGCCGACAGGCTAGAGATTTCCACTCGGCTCGGAGGCGAGGTCGTCGGGTCAGCCTTGATACTCGGGGTCGCGCCGCTCGGCGAACGCTCGCGTGCCCTCCCGCGCGTCGTCCGAGCTGAACGAGAGGCGCGAGTACTCCTGATACAGGCGTAGCCCGTCGGCCAACGACATATCGCGGCCGCGGCGGGCCAGTTCCTTGGTCAGCCGGATCGCGAGGGGACTGTTGACGGCGATCTTGGCCGCCATCTCGTTGGCGGTGGAGATCAGGTCCGCCGGTTCGACTACCTGGCTCACGAGGCCAATGCGCAGCGCTTCCTCGGCGTCGATGAACTCGCCGGTCAGCAGCAGACGCATCGCGTCGGACGTGCCGACCAGACCAGGCGTACGTAGCGCTCCGTAGCCGTGGAGGATGCCCCAGCGCGGCTCGGGGCAACCGAACTGAGCGGTCGTGTCGCAGATGCGGATGTCGCAGTACAGCGCCAGCTCAAGGCCTCCAGCGAGGCAGTAGCCGTTGATCGCAGCGATCACCGGCTTGGCCGTCTCCAGGCCATTGTCGAAGCGCTCCGCCGACCATGGCTTCCAGGCCTGGCGCTCTCCGAACTCGAGCAGGTCGTGCCCCGAGGTAAAGGCTCGCCCGGATCCGCTGATCACAACGCAGCGCACCTGCGGATCGGCGTCCGCGTGCTTGAATGCGTCGCCGATCGCGTGATACATCTCGTCGGTCATCGCGTTCAGCTTCTCCGGCCGCAGCAGTTGAACCGAGGCGATGTGTCCGTCGACTGAGTAGCCAATCTCGTCCATCTCAAGCTCCTGCCGCTGTGGGCCGTCCCTCGTCGACATTGACTGCCAAGATAAGAAATCGCAGCTCCCGCGCTGGCGAGCATAGAATGAGCGGGACAGAGAGCCCGCACTGCGGCGGCAATCGATACCAAGGAGAGACCGATGAAGGTCAAGGAACTCGGTCACGCGGTCATCAAGGTCAAGAACATGGAGCGCTCGGAAGCGTTCTATGGGGACATCCTGGGGATGAAGCTCGCGGCCCGGCATGAGCAGATGCCGATGACGTTTTACACGCTTGGCAACCACCACGACCTCGCCCTGCTTGAGGTCGGCGAGGACGGCCCTGAGACCGCCGACCCCAAGGCGCCGGGCCTCTACCACCTTGCCTTCTGCATCGGTGACACGCTGGACGAGCTGCGCGACGCGCGCGACGAACTCGAAGCGGCTGGAGTCAAGGTCTTCGCCACCATCGACCATGTGGTCTCAAAGTCGCTCTACCTGAACGACCCCGACGGAAACGGAGTCGAGCTCTACGTCGACGGCTCGGACGTCTGGAAGACAGACCCGCAGCAAGTCGCCCAGGGCGAGCCAATGAGGCTGTAGGTCTCGCGCTTCGAACAGGCATAGCACTGTTCTGACGTGGTGCCCGCAGACTGATGAGTACCTTCTTCGGCGCCACCCGCGAAGAGCGCAACGCTCTGCTGGACGCTGCTCGTTCGATCGCTCCACAGATCGGAGCAGCGGCCGATGAGATTGAGGCTGCACGGCAGCTTCCCGGGCACATCGTTGACCTGCTCAAGGGCATTGGCGCCTTCAGGCTCCTGCAGCCTCGCTGGCTGGGCGGACACGACGCTGACCCCGTGACTCAGATCCTGTTCATTGCCGAACTGGCCAAAGCCGACGCCTCGACCGCCTGGTGCGTGATGATCGGCTGCGACGGCGGCTTGCTCACCCGCGAACTCGAACCGGATGTCGCCCGCGAGATGTACGCCGACATCGACACCGCCACCTGCGGCGCGGGCTTTCCTCCGGGGACCGCTCGGCGCGTCGACGGCGGATTCGTAGCGAGCGGTCGCTGGCCCTACATGAGCGGGATCACTCACGCCGACTGGGTGCAGATGAACTGCCGACTGAGCGGAGACGATGCGCCGTCGGAGGGGCCGCCATTCATCAGGCTGGTTGCGCACCGTAGCGAAGTGACAACCCTCGACACCTGGAAGACCGGCGGCATGTGCGGCACCGGCAGTCACGATGTAGAGGTCAACGACCTGTTCATTCCCGACGAGCGAAGCGTGCCGGTGCGACCCTCAACCCGCTCGGTGCCGGGCGATCCGCTGCGTCATCCGGCCTGGTTGCTGCCCAAGCACCTGGGAGTGGCGCTGGGCCTGGTTCAGGCTGCGCACGACGAGGTGATGGACCTCGCCCGAGAGCGCGTCGCCTTGCGCGGTTCGCTGCGCGACGATCCTCTGACCCAGGCCACGCTCGGTGAAACGGCAGCACATATCGCCGCCTGCCGCGCCTATGCGCTGTCCGCCTCAGATGCCGCCTGGCAAGAGGTCTGCGAGACGGGCGAGATGTCCGACGCCAACCGGGTCAACCTGCGTCTCGCGATCACGCACGTCCACCAGGAAAGCCAGAAAGTCGTCGAGCGGCTCTACGCCATCGCAGGCTCTACGGCGCTCTATTCGGATCGCTCCGCCCTCGACCGGCGACTGCGCGACATCCACGCGATGAACCAGCACGTCGTACTGGGCGCGTCCAACTACGCGGCCGCCGCGCGCGTACTGCTAGGCGACGAGGCTCGCGCTCCCTTCTGGTAACGGACCGGTCGATGTTTGCTCAGTTGCGATACATCGGCGCCATGTAGAACCAGACCGGCTGCGGCGCGCCCTGCGCGGCGAGCGCTTTCCTCACGGCCAGAATGAGCTTGCCGGCTTCGGTGCGTTCGAAGAACCAGTCTTCGGTCTGATGGCCACCCGGATTGGGCGCGTCGGTCAGTTCGAGCGCGGCCTCCTCGTAGTAGGCGCGAATGTCATTCGCCAGCGCGGTCGTGTGCCCGCCGGGGATGCCGGCCTCTTTCCAGGGCGTTCCGTTGACGATGTTCTGCAATACGTCCAGTGCATCGGGCACACCGTCGGCGTCGATGGCGTTGCCGACTTCACTCACCCCTCGTCGAGCTAGGGCGCGATCATAAGCCTTGCGCAATCCGTGCGCCTCATCGACGGCGGGCGCCAGATCGGGATCGAATCGCGGCGGCACCGTACAACTCAACGGCTCGTCGGCGCCCACGATTTCTTCAGGGTGCTCTTCCAGTACGGGACCGGACTCGCGCTCCAGCAAGGAGAAGGCGCGACGCAACACGTCGTGCTGGAACTCAGGATCGTTGGTCTTGCCCAGGGGCCGACCGAGCGGGAACTCACAGTGAAGGACTCGAGGCGGGCGCATGCGTTCGCCCACGGCGCGAATCGAGGTAATCGTCACGGTCGCGAGGCCGGCAGCCTCAAACACGTGGGCCAGCGTACACACGGTACGCGAGCAGAGCGGTCAAACCGGCGTCAGGAACACGACATCAACGCCGTCGGCCTTCAGTTCCGCCGCACACGCCGGGCCGGAGTCGTATCGGATCGTGGCGACATCGTCGGGCTGATTTCCGGCAAACGCGTAATGCTTCGAGGCGACCGAGCCGATGACGCCCTGCTCGGCCAGTTCGTCCAGGCGGGCCAGCGGGTAGACGACGTTGTAGTCGATGCCGAAAGCGGATCGGTCGAAATTCGGGCTCCAATGTCCCATCACCAACTGACGCTGATCATGATCAAGGGCGCGGTAGCTGGTGTCGGTCACCGTGAACGGCTCGCCATCGCGCGGATACAGCGCTGCCGAGGTCACAACCGCCACCCTCGCTTCAGCCAACGGCGGCGGCACGGTCCAGGCGGTCTCGGCGAACTCCGGGACGGGCAGGTTACCGATCTGTTGTCGAATCAGGGCGTCGCCCGACGGTTGGTCTGTCATCGTTCACTTCCTCATTTGGAATCCGCGTCGGTCTCGACACTGAGTCTAAGGACGAACCGCGTTTACCAGGTGTCGATGTTTGGCCGCCGACCGCGACGGATCGGCTCCGGATTCTCGCAGGCCATCAAACCGCGGACGATCCAGCGCCGCGTGTCGGCCGGGTCGATCACGCCGTCGTTCTCGTGCACCGAGGCCGAGTTGATCGCGTTGCCTCGCCAGTAGGCATTGGCGACCAGCGCCTCGTAGCGAGCGGCGCGTTCCTCGATGTCGTCGATCGCCTCCAGCTCGGCACGGTTGCCCAGCCGGACCGCAGCCTCAAGGTTCATTCCGCCCAGCTCGGCCGTTGGCCAGGCCAGCGCGAACAGCGGAGCTCGCGAGCTGCCAGTCATCATCGCTTGTGCAGCGAGACCGTAAGACTTACGCAGGATGATGGTGAATCGCGGCGACTGCGCGTTGGCCAGGGTGACGAAGACGTTGTTGCACTTGCGCGCCAATCCGGTGCGCTCAATGTCGGGGCCGACCATCATCCCGGTCGTGTCGACCAGCACGAGGATGGGAATGTTGAAGCAGTCGCAGAGCTGCGCAAAGCGGCAGAGCTTGTCCGCGCCGTCACTGTCGACAGCGCCGCCGAGATGTTCGTTGTTGTTGGCAATCACACCGATCGGATGACCCTCGATGCGAATCAGCGAGGTGATGATGCCGACGCCGAACTCGCCTCGTAGCTCCAGCACCGAGTCGATGTCGGCCATCTGCTCGATCACGTTGCGCACACTGAAGGGTCGCTTGCGATTCTCCGGAATCGCGTGACGCAGATGCCGCTGATCGACGCAATCCCAACTGGGGATCGAACCTTGGAAGTAGGACAGATACTGCTTCGCCGCGGCGATCGCCTCGTGTTCGTCGTCAACCAGGATGTCAACGCTGCCCGCCGGACCGAGATCGGACATCGGCCCGATCTCCTCGGGCATAAACAGTCCCAGACCGCCGCCTTCGATTGTGGCCGGTCCGCCCATGCCGATGTTGGCGTCTCGGGTGGCGATGATGCAGTCGGTGATCCCGAGTATTGATGCGTTGCCGGCGAAGGTTCGGCCGGCTGTGATTCCGATCATCGGCACCGTGCCACTGATCCGGGCCATCATGTCGTACGTCGGGACCCATTGGCCTGCGGCCGAGATATCGGAGAAATCGGTGTCGCCCGAGCGGCCGCCGGCACCCTCGGCCCAGACGATCAACGGCGTGGCCTGCTCGTCGGCGAACTTGATCACGCGGTCGGTCTTCTGGTGGCCCATCATGCCCTGGGTGCCGGCCCAGACGGTCTCGTCGTACATCGCGACCAGGGTGGTCGCGCGGTTCTCGTCGAACAGGTTTCCGTTGACCGTGCCGATCCCGGTAATCATGCCGTCGGCCGGCGCGCGCAAGCGCATCTCCTCGAACGACATGATCCGATGGCGAGCTGGCAAGACCAGCTCGCCCATCTCGACCCAGCTGCCCTCGTCGACCAGCTCGACCAGGCTCTCTCGCTGGGTCAGCTTGCCCTTGGCGTGCCGTCGTTCGACCCAGGCTTGTCGGTTCTCGTCCTTGCCCGCGTCGAGATTGTCGAACAGCTTCTGCAGGTCAGGCCGGATGTAGTCGAGGTCGATCTCTGCCTCTTCCTCACGAATCGCGTCGCCGACGTCTGCCTGCTCGATGAAGGCGAGCGGATGGCCCTCGTACACCACGTCGCCGATCGCGACTGTCAGCTGCCGCAGGTAGCCGCCGATGTCCGAGTTGATAATGTGCTCCATCTTCATCGAGTCCATCACGAACATCGGCTGGCCCTCCCGGACGGCGTCTCCTTCTTCGACCAGGATTTGAATGATCGTGCCCTGGAGTGGAGACGGAACCGCTTCCGTGCCAGGTGGTCCGACGATGTTTGGCGCCGGCTGTGTCCCCGGCGTCATCGTCGCGACGCCCTGCTGCGCCCTGGTCCCTGAACCCTCGCGGAAGTAGTTCAGCCCGGCGAGCGGATCGAGCGTGTCGAGCTGCGCTCCGGCGAGTCCTGCTTGCGAATCGGAAGCACCATTCTGTCCAGGCAGATCGATCTCCGGCGCTCCAGCAAGTTCGGCCACGTGGTCGTCAACCCAGCGGGTGTAGATCCCGCCTGACCCGAAGTCGTGGTGCGCCAACGACTGCTCCAGGAATGAGAGGTTGGCCTCAACCCCCTCGATACGAAACTCCGACAGCGCACGCCGCGTCCGTCCGACCGCATCGCCGAAGTCAGGCGAGGCCGAGTATGCGATCACCTTGGCCAATAGTGAATCGAAGTTGGGATTGGTCGTGTACCCGGGGTAGCCATAGGTATCAACGCGCACACCGGGCCCCGAGGGCGGCTCGAATGCTGTCAGCATGCCGCCCGAGGGGCGGACCTCGCCGCTCGGCTCCATCCGCTCCATATTGACCCGTGCCTGAATCGCGTAGCCACGTGCCGCCGGAACGTCCGCTTGAGACAGTCCGACCGCCGCCAGCGACTCCCCGCCCGCCAACCGCAGTTGAGCGCGGACCAAGTCGACACCGGTCACTTCCTCGGTCACGGTGTGCTCGACCTGGAGACGCGGGTTGGCCTCGATGAAGGCCAGGTCCGACTCGTCGTCGGCATTGACCAGGAACTCGAACGTGCCCAGGTTGCGGTAGTGATCCGACGCTGCCAGGCGAACGGCTGCGGAGGTCAGACGCTCGCGGGTCTCATCCGAGATCGACGGGCTCGGCGCCCACTCGACGACCTTTTGATGTCGCCGCTGCAGGCTGCACTCACGCTCGCCGAGGTGGGCAACCGCGCCGGAGCCGTCACCTACAACCTGCACTTCAACGTGACGCGCGGTGGTCATCAGG
>VXTH01000093.1:0-4541 GCA_009837565.1 Chloroflexota bacterium
CTCGGGCCACATCGTCCGCTTCATCGAGTACATGGACGTCGGCAGCACCAATGGCTGGAAGCTGGACGAGGTCGTCCCGGCGAGGGAAATTATCCAGAGACTGGCCCAGGTCGAAGGGTTGGAACCGGTTGAAGCCGCCTATCAGGGCGAGGTCGCCAAGCGCTGGCGCTGGACGGACGGCAGCGGCGAAGTTGGCGTGATCACCTCCGTCACCGAACCATTCTGCGGCGACTGCACCCGCGCACGGCTTTCGGCCGAGGGCTCGCTGTACACCTGCCTGTTCGCCTCCGTAGGTCACGATTTGCGAGCGCAGCTCCGCTCGGGAGCCTCGGACGAAGACTTGTACCAGCGAATCGCCGGAATCTGGATCGTGCGCGAGGACCGCTACTCAGAATTGCGCGCAGCGATGACCGATGACCTGCCGGTACTCGATCGGGTGGAGATGTCGCACATTGGCGGCTGAGCAGAGTCCAGGGACGCAGCCGGAGCTGAGTCATATCGACGCGCAGGGCCGCGCGCGGATGGTCGATGTCGGCGATAAAGAGATCACCGAGCGCGGAGCTGTTGCGGAAGGCCGCGTCCTGATGCAGCCCGAGACGTTGGAACTGATCCGCGACTCAGCCCTGAGGAAGGGCGACGTGCTCACGACCGCAGAGATCGCCGGCGTCATGGCGGCCAAACGCACCCATGAACTGATCCCGCTCTGCCACCCGTTGATGCTGAACAAGGTGCTGGTCGAGCTCAGCCTGGTTGACGATCCACCGTCGGTCGCAATCAGAGCCGAGGTCCGCTGCTCCGGCAAAACAGGCGTCGAAATGGAGGCCCTGACGGCAGTGTCGGTCGCCGGTCTCACGGTCTACGACATGGCCAAGGCCGTCGACCGAGGCATGCGGATCGACGCGATCAGGCTGCGCGAGAAAGACGGCGGCCGCTCAGGCCCAGTGCGACTCGACTAGAACGTCTCAGGCCGTGCCCAGCGATCAGCCCCGCTCTGTTGACGAGCCCGCGACGGCCATCGCTCTGCCGTGGGCGATTCAGCCGCCCGGGTTGACGAGCGACTCGAAGCCCTGGTTCCCGCGCAGGCTGTCGAAGTGGTCGTCGGTTCGCGCCGCTTCGGCATAGCGAGGATTGAGCGCCGTGGCCTGGCGCAGCGCGGCGATCGCGTCGTCTGCCTGGCCCATCTTGGCCGCCGCGGAGGCGAGGCCGTAATGCGCGCCAGGCTGTTCCGGCTCCAGTCGCACGGCCTCCTGGAACGATTGCAGCGCTTCCTGGGCGCGATCCTCGTAGAGCAGGGTCAGGCCGAGGTTGGTATGCGCCGCTCCGTCGTCGGGCCGCAGGCGCAGCGCGTGACGGAAGTCGCCCTCTGCCGTGTCGAAATCGCGGCCGAACAGACGCAGCAGCCCGCGGTTGACGTAGATGTCGGGGTCGTCTGGCGCCAGTTCAATCGCGCGTTCGTAGTCGTTGGCGGCCTCCTCGGTGCGATCGAGTCGGACCAGCGCATTCGCGCGGTTGTAGTAAGCGGCAGCGGAGTTGGCATCAAGTTCGATCGCCCGCGCGTACTGATTGACAGCGGCGTCGTAGTTGCCCGCCCCGAAGTAAGCGTTGCCTTCGTCGAGGTGCGAGGCAGCGCTGCGTTCCGCCGGAATCGTCGGAGCCGGATCCATCTCCGCTGGAGGTGCGGCCGCTGGCGCCGGTGGAGGTGCTGGGGGATCGGCCGCTGGCGGCGGCGCAGCAGGAGGCGGCGCAGGTGGCGCTGGCGGCGCGGAGGCGGGTTGAGCGGCCTCGGCCGGCGGTGGGGCAGGAGCGGGCGGCGGCGGCGGAGGTGGAGCGGGAGCCGGAACAGCGGCCGGTGTCGGAGGCGCGACGGCGGCTGGCGGTGCCGCTGGAGGCACCAGCGGAGAAGCAGGCGCTGCAATCGGCGCTGTTGGCGCTGCGGCTGCTGGGGCCGGCGATTCGCTAGTCGAGGCGCCGGAGGCCTGTGCGATCTGACGCGCCATCAACTCCGCCTGCTCGCGACGAGAGCGTTCGTTGCTGAGCTGCAGCTCGAGATGGTCGATCCGCTCTTCGGTCAGTTCGCGCTCGAGCCGCTGTTGCGATTGCAGCGCTCGATAGATCCAGATGATCGCGGCCCAGGGCAGGAGCACGCGCAGGACAGTGGCGATGAATTGCAAGGGGTTCTCCTCTGCTGGGCGCTCTCCGAGCGTGTTCAGGGCGCGTTCCGGGCATGCGGCCTGCTCGCTTGCTGAGCGGCGTGCCTCACTGGGGTTGGTTTTCGAGCAAATCGCTGACGGCGTCAAGGCCATTCATCGCGAGCGTCAGTCGGTCCTGGGCTGATACGTCCTCAAGCTCGGCCAGCGTTTCGTCGCGCATCGAGACCGGATCGTTGGCCCCCAGGAAGGCTGCCGGTCCCTCATCGTCGAACGACAACTGCAGTTCGCGCAGGGCGCCCTCTTCCGTGACAATCACGCAGCCGATGTTCTTGTCACGGACGCCGTCGGGCTCGACTTCGACGCCCATCGTGAAAAACGCTCCGGGAAAGGGCGGGAATGGTCGCAGTTCCAGCGCGGCCTCCCGCAACAGGGCTTCCACCTGCTCGGCGGCGGCCGTCAGTGCTTCTTCGGCCAGTCGGCGGCGCAACTCGTTGCGCACCAGTTGCTGTGTCGTCTGACGCCCGGTCTGCGCGGCGCTAGCGGCTTCGGAATCGGACATCGGCTTCGATCGTGTGCTGGTGGCGCGCCCCGGAAGGATCCAGGAACTTCATGTGGATGAAATATGAGTATACGCAGGCTCCGGAAATTTCGCCGCCGAAGACGTAACATGCCGGCTCCCACCGTTGCGGAGCAGGACGTCCAGAGTGGGTACGATGGTGACGGCGCGCGGGCTCTGTCAGGTTGATCAGCAGGACGTGTGGATGACGCAACCAAGCGAGATCCTGAGTTCGCAGCTACGGATCCTGGCCGGCCGGGCCGTGGAAGAAGCGCCTCAGGTGGGATTTGTCGAGAAGCGCGACCAGATGGGGCGGCTGGTGCGTCTCTCGATCCTGGCCGAGTCGGCCGCCGCCGGCGCGGATGAGTTTGTCGATCAGTTCGTTCGTCGGTTAGGCGAGCTGTTCGAACCCGGCGAGCGATCATTGACCGGCGCCATGAAGCTGGCGGTCGAGACGGCACACGAGGAGCTGCGTGCCTGGAACCGACAGCATCTGCCCGACGAACACGCGATGTATGGCGTTTCATTCCTGATCCAGCGGGCCGATCAGCCGGCGATCCTGGGCCAGGCCGGCCCCTCGGTCGGATTGCTGGCCGGCGACGCCGGCCTGGCCGGTCTGCGCCCAACGGCGCTGTACGCACATCCACGGCGTGAGGACGATCTTGTTTCTCACCCGGTTGGCAGTTCCGACCAGCTCCACGTCGAGTTTGCTTCGGCGCCGCAGGCCTCGAACGGTTGGGCATTGCTGCTGACTTCGAACACGGCGGCGCTGCTTGACGCCGAAGGCCGCGTGTCGCTCAGCCGCCTGGCCGTCAACGAGACCCTGCAACATCTCTATCCCGTGATGCTCACCCTGCGTGACGCGACCGGGCTGGTTGTCGGTCTCGGCCCCGGTTCGGCGCCGCCTCAGTCGGCGCCCGAGCCGGAAGCCCAGGCGGCGGAGACGGACGTCGACGACACTGAGGATGTCGATGACCTTGATCCGGAGGGCCTTGATCCGGAGGATGGTGAGAGCTCGTTCGAGCCGGATGCCAGGTCCGACCGGCGGCAGGACGCGCCCGACCCCACGATCCAACAGTCCGCGCTGAACCCCGGCCACAAGCCGGAGGATTCACCGCTCGCAGCCAATGCCCGGGGTGGGCACTGGGAAGTGGCCTTCGACCCGCCGCCGGCGGGCGAACTCGAAGTCGCCGGTTGGCCGGTCAATCCCTTTGCGGTCGCGCACGTTGCCGAAGTGCAGACGATGTCGCCGCCGGTCGCCGCCGCGGCGCCGCCGTTGACCCGACCGATCATGGAGCTGGGCCGCGCAATTCCGTCGCTGCTGGAGAACCGGCGCAACCCGGTCGTCGATCCGCCCGACATCCGTCCCCGCGATTCCGGCCAGCGCGGCGGCGCCGCGCGCCGGGTCGGGCTGGTCTTGGCCGGGATGGTGGTCATCCTCGTCGGAGTGGCCGCTGTCCTGCTCGGTCCCTCGCTGCTTCAGTCCGATGACGACCAGGTCAGCGCCCGGATTGAGCGCGCCCGCAATGGTCTGGCAGCTTCCCAGTTGGCGGCGACGACCGATGCCGCCACGCTGGCGCTCGAAGACGCGCTGGGCGATGTGGAGTCGGCGCTTGAGATTAATCCGCTCGCCGCGGATGCGCTCCAACTGCGCGAGGAGATCGAGGCGGTGCTGGCCGAGTTGCATCTGGTCCAGTCGCCGGGGCTGTTGACTCCGCTCGCAGACCTGACCCGCTACGGTCCGGCGCTCGCCCTGGGCACAGTGCGCTTCGACGGCCGCCGCGCATTCGTGCTTGACGACGCCGGCGGACGGGTGTTCAGCGTGAGCGACGATG
>VXTH01000093.1:4551-7801 GCA_009837565.1 Chloroflexota bacterium
TTCCTCGAGGGTGAGTCGCTCGGCCTGAGCGGTCAGCTGCGCGCCGGCAAACCAGTTTCCCTGGCTTGGCAATCCGCGCAGCCGCCGGGCGGCGCGGCAAACGGGCAGTCGGCCGCCAGCGCGTCGCCGCCTGCCGCCGAAGATGCGCTCTGGATCCTCGACTCACATCCGCGGCTCTATCGCTGGACGGCCTCAGGTGTGTTGCTGGTGCCGATTCCCGATCTGGTCAGGCTCGGTTCGGTGGATGCCGTCGCGGCTACCGCGGGCAGCATCTACCTGCTCGATCAGGCGGGCGGCGCCGTCTGGCGATTCGCAGTCGACCGGGCCGAGCTGGGCCCGCCGGTGCGAGCGGTCGGTCGCACCGATCTGCTCAACGCAACCGAACTGGTCGCAGCCGTGACCCCCTCCGGCGCGGTTGAGTTCCTGGTCGCCTCCAGCGACGGCCGCCTGCGCCGGTTCGCCGGCGACGAAGAGTTGCCCCTCGCGTTGGATCTCGAGCGTCCCCTGTTGAGCCCGGCCTCGCTGTCTCTGGGGGCGCAATCGGGCCTGGTCTACATCGTTGACCGGGGCGAAGGCCGGTTGCTTGCTGTCGGCCCGGATGGCGGGGTCGTCAGCCAGATCCAGTCCGCCGAATTGGCCGACCTGCGCGGTGCCTGGGTCGATGAACAAAGCGGTCAGATCATGTACACGTTGCCATCCTCGATCGTGGTCGGTCGGCTCCCGGATGGTCAGGAATAGGCGTGGCCGCTGGCCCAGGGCGCGTGGTGCGCAATAGGCTGCTCGAAAGACGGTCGGCCGCGAACAAACGTCATCCTCGCGCTCGCCGCGAAGCTCTCATCGTTCGCAGCGTCGGCGGGCGCGCGGCTACGCTGAAGGATGTGTTGGAGCGAGGTGAATGATGCCGTTTCGTGTGCTGGCCCTGGAGTCTTCCTGTGACGAGTTCGCCGGCGCCGTGATCGAGGACGGGATCGAGGTACTCGCCTCGGTCGTCGCCTCGCAGGCCGGGATCCACGCGCGCTACGGCGGCGTCGTGCCCGAGATCGCCGGACGAGAGCATCTGCGCAACCTCGCCCCGGTGATGCAGGCCACCCTCGAGTCGGCCGGGATGGACTGGGACGACCTGGACGCGATCGCCGTGACCCAGGGACCAGGTCTGGGCGGATCCTTGCTGGTCGGCGTCAACGCCGCCAAAACCGCCGCCTGGGCGCGGGGATTGCCGCTGATCCCGGTCCACCACATTGCCGGTCATCTCTACGCCAACTGGCTGCGTCCGGCGCGCGATGACTGGGACGACTCACCGCCGCCGTTCCCCCTGGTCGCGCTGGTCGTCTCCGGAGGTCACACGGAACTCTTCTGGATGCAGGATCACGAGCGAGTGGAACGTGTCGGCCAGACGCTGGACGATGCCGCCGGTGAAGCGTTCGACAAGGTAGGACGATTGCTCGGATTGCCCTTCCCCGGCGGCCCCGAGATCGAACGGGCCGCGGCGCAGGCCGCGGCGCAAGCGATCAACGCGCTCGATCCGCTGCCCCGCGCCTGGTTGCCAGGCACGTACGACTTCTCCTTTTCCGGACTCAAAACCGCCGTGCTGAATCGTGTGCGCAAACTCGAGGCGGCAGGCGAGCCGCTCGACGTGCCTGCCATGGCCGCCCGCTTCCAGGAATCAGTCACAGATGTGCTGGCCCGCAAGACCGCCCGCGCGGCCGATGAGCTGGGCGCCGCCTGCGTGATCGTGGCCGGAGGCGTCGCCGCCAACGGCGCGTTGCGGGAGGCGCTCAACGAGCGCTGCGCCGAGATCGGCCTGCCCGTGCGTGTGCCGCCGCCGCGTTTGTGTACCGACAATGCGGCGATGATCGGCGCCGCCGCCTGTTACCGGCGCAGCGAGGCAGGCCTCGACTTCGATGTCTTCTCGACCTCAGGTCCCGAGGTCTTCTCGCCCGGGCTCTAGCCGGTATTCGCCGCGCCAAAGGCCGATGGCTGGCTCCGATCGAGTGCGGCCAGAGGGCAGATACGGCAGGCCAGGTGGCGACAGCGCCGGTTCTCCAGTTCCAGCAGCGCCTGCGTCTGAGGATGGCGCCATACCAGTCGATCGCCGCCGGTGGCGCCGGCGCCCGCACCCGCCGGTCCGTCGATTCGCGAGCGCAGCTCGTCGGTGCGCCGGTAGCGCGCGCCGGGCAGCAGCGACCAACGGTGCCAGGCGCCGGTGAGCGGGTAGACCGCGTCGGCCAGCAGCTGTACCGCGCGCGCCCTGCCCAACCTTCCCGCAATTCGCAAGTGATCCGTCGCCGCCGGCAGGGGCAAAGCCGACAGCTCGCTGAACGCCCGCCAGGGCGTGGATCCCCCCATCGTCCAACGTTGCAGCAGGGTCGTCAGGATCTCTGTCAGACCGTCGGACGAGCCCAGGGCGCCTCGGCCCCACCGCCAGCCGCCACTGTCGATCCGCAGCGAGACGTCATCCCATCGTTCCGCCCCCTCCAGCGCCGCTCGAACCGCGCCGCTGGCGACCGCGCTGTTGAACGGCTGACCCAGCGCCCGTGCGGCCGCCAGCAGGGAACGCCGATCGTCCGGCGCCCCTGGCCCCTGGGGAACGTTCAGCGCGCGCAGCTCGGAGGACTTGCGCAGAAAGCGACGCTCGGCAATCTGTCGAAGCCGCTCATTGACTGCGGCCAGACCGGCCCGGCTGGCGATGTCGTCGCACGGCAGGCCGGTGACCGCTGTGCCGAGCGGTTCCGGCAGGGGGATCGCGGCCGGAACACGCTCATCGCGGGTCCTCCCCGCGTGTCCCCCCTGGGCCGCCCAGTCGACCACGTGAAGCAGGATGTCCTGGTAAGCAGGATCGTCGGAATGGCCGTGCTGGATCCAGGCGCTCGCCTCGAGGTGTAACTCGACATTGCCGCGCCGGGCCCGGCCCGACTCATCGAGGATCTGGGCGTCGCGAAAGTCGGGGCCCGGGCCGCGGTTCCAGCGACCCGGGGAAATCACGCGCACCGGTCCCAGGCTCCCCGAGTGCAGGAACGGGGTCGGCCAGCGTGCTTCGGCCCAGCGCCGCTGCAGCTCGAGCTCCCCCGATGCGGGCTCAGTCATCCTCGGACCCGGCCTCCGCTTCTTCGACCAGCGGATCGGCCACCTCACCTGCTCCCGGCCCCGTTTCGAAGGGAAAGCGAACATCCTCTGCGACCCGGGTCAGCAGTCGCGCCGCCGTGCCCCGCCGCCCGTATTCGCCTCGGTCACATTCGGAGATCGGATGTAG
>VXTH01000147.1:0-6562 GCA_009837565.1 Chloroflexota bacterium
ACGGCGGCGAAGAGGATGCCGATCAGTTCGTAGTTGTAGGTCGCGGCGCCAATTGACGAGGCGATGACGACCAGGAGGTAGCCGATTTCCGCCGGGTCCTTGATCGGCGTGCGGAAACGGACGAATGAGAGCGCGCCGAGCAGGCCGAGCGAGAGCGGCAACGACCATTGGATGGCGATGAAGAGCAGCGTGATCGCTGGTCCGGCGAGCAGGAAGACCCGGTGGATGCCGGCGCCGCGCTGCCAGTCGCGATAGAAGATGAGGTAGAGCACATAGATCGCGATCGACGCGGCCAGCGAGACGACCATTGCGAGCAGGTATTCCTCGAGCGCGATTTCCGAGGTCGGGCCGAGAATGTCGGGCCACTCGATCATGACGATGGGCATCGGCTCCTCCAGGTGTGTCCAGGTGCGCGGGGCGGTTCAGCCGGCGCGGGCGGATTCGCCGCCGTAGAGCGTCTCCACGGCGAGCGCGTACTTCGAGTGGGCGGTGCGACGGAGGCCGAGGCGTCCGAGGTGGGCAAGCTGCGCCGGCAGATCACTGCTTGACTTGAGCTCGAGCACGGAACCATTGGGAACGGGCAGCCAGATCGGGGCTCCTCGCGGGTTTGAGGTATGTACGTCGGTATCCAGTGATGCTCGGACTGAGCCGTCGGCGGATTGCCAGCGAATTCGTTGATAGCGAATCAGGGCGGTGGGGATGACTGTCGGCTCGAGCGGCAGCGTGGCGAGCCCGGTCAGGTCACGAAGGCGGCGTGCAAGCTCTTCGCGCTCGGGGATGATCAGTCCGAGCTGGTTAGGCACGCCGGCGGAGGGGTAGCGAACGCGCTGCTTGGTCGAGCGGGCGCCGTCTCGTGACTTCAGTTCGAGCCAGACGCCGGCGTACGGGTCGACAGGATCGCCATACCAGCGCAGGCGCAGCTTCTGTTTGGCGAACTCGCCGTCGGCCGATTCCTGGTAGGAGTCGAGCTCGGGCGTGTCGTAGTAGCAGCTGGTAATGACGCCGAGCGGATACTGCGAATCGCGAGGCAGGCGGGCGTCGAGCCATGCGGTCAGCAGCGCGGCGCGGGCCGCCGGCAGCGGATACTTGCGTTCCTCCCGCGAATCCGCTTTCGTTATCTGGTTCCGAGTGTCCGGGCGACGTAAGGTGAGCGCCATGCCGATATGCTATCCCGTCCTTGACGCGGCTCAAACGGCCCCGGAGGCGCGATGAACAAGCGGTCGGCGCTGGCGCTTGTCCTGGCGGTCGCGGTGATCGTTGCCGGCGTGGTCATCGCGACCATCGGTGACGCGTTGTCTCCGCGCGTGCCGTCGAGGGCGGCGGAGACCACGATTGGCGTCGATCAGCAGCGCAGCGATCCGTTCAACATCGTCTTTGACCTGAACACGGTTCGGGTCTACGACATCCAGCTCGGCGAAGCGGAGCAGGCTCAGCTCGACGCCAACCCGACCGCCGAGCAGTACGTCGAGGGCGCGGTGGTCATTGACGGCAAGCGCTACGGGCCGATCGGCGTGCGGTACAAGGGATTTTTCGGCGTGCTGCGGCAGTGCTTCTTCACCGGCGTGAACACCTGCGACAAGCTGGCCTGGAAGCTGAAGTTCAACCACTACGAGCCATCGCTGCGCTATCACGGCCTGAAGCGGCTCAACTTCCACCAGATGAACAGTGACGAAGCGCAGATGCGCGAGGTGTTGACCTACCAGATCTTCCGCGACGCCGGCGTGCCTGCGCCGCGCTCGGTCTTCGCGCTATTGCGACTCAACGGCGAGCCGCTGGGCTTCTACACGCTGACGGAGGATATCGACGATCGCTTCATCGCCGATCGTTTCCGCGACGGTGGGCGCGGCGTGCTCTACAAGGAGATCTGGCCGGGCAACATCGAGCGGCTGCCGGCCTTCAGCGAGACCATCGAGGGAGCGATCGCGCGCGGCCCCGAGGATCCGTCGGGCCTGCGCGAGTTCTCGGCAGCGCTGACCGAAACGGAGCAGTCGGATGATTCAGCCGCGGCGGTATTCGTTGTGCTGGAGGACTACATCCAGGATCTGGATGCGCTCTACGGCTACCTGGCAGCGGATCGGCTGACCGACAACTGGGACGGGATCGTGGCCTGGTACTGCGTGCCGGTCTGCGGCAATCACAACTTTTTCTGGTACGAGGATGCGCTTTCTGGTGAGTTCAGCCTGATTCCCTGGGACGTTGAGAACAGTTGGCGCTCGCCCAGCCCGATCCGGACGTACTACGAGATGCCCGACTGGGATGAGACGGCACGCAGTTGCCGGTTGCGCAAGGTGTTCTGGGACATCGATGCGCGAGCGCCTCACTGCAACCCGGTGATCCACGCGCTGGCGACGCAGGGCTGGGAACGATACATCGAGGCGTCCCGCGAGCTGATGGAACAGGTGGTCACGCTGGACGAGATGCACGCCAGGGTCGATGCGATCACCGAACTGATTGAGCCGCACGTGCTGGCCGACGAGAACGGTCCAGGCGAGATCCAGTGGCGAGCGGCGGTGCGGCTGCTGCACGACGAGATCGACGACCGCTGGCAGTACATTGCCGACAAGATTGCGGCCTGGGACGCGACGGGAGAGGTTCCGGGAGATGGCTGATCTGATCCTGCGCGGAGGAAGCGTTGTCGATGGTACGGGGGCAGCGGCGTTCGACGCCGACGTGGCGGTCGACGGAGAGCGAATATCTGCCGTCGGCGATCTGTCCGGCATGTCGGCGCGGCGGGAGATTGACGCGACCGGACTGACGGTCTCGCCTGGCTTCATCGATACACACGCACATTCGGATGGTGTGCTCCTGCGTGATCCGGTCCACGCGCATGGGTTGCTGCAAGGCGTGACGACGGAGTTCATAACCCAGGACGGCCTGTCGTACGCGCTGTTGTCGGAGCAGAACCTGGACTCGTACGGACGATACATCGCCGGACTGTACGGTCCGCCGCCTGTCGGTCTGGATATGTCGACGATGGCGGCGTTTCGCTCGCACTATGAAGGCAAGGGTTGCAATGTCGCCGTGCAGGCCCCGCATGGTCCGGTGCGCCTGGAGAGCGTCGGCTTTGAGGACGTGCCGCTCGAGGGTGAGGGGCTTGCCAGGGCGGAGCGGATGGTCGCCGAGGCGATGGAGCAGGGCGCGACCGGGTTTTCGACCGGGCTCTCCTACTATCCCAACTCCTACTCGGACACCGACGAGTTGGTGGCCCTGAACACGGTGGTCGCCCGCTACGACGGCGTCTACGTGACGCACATCCGTAACCACAACGACGACCGCGCCCCCGACGGCTCCGGCATCGTCGAAGCGATGAACATCGGTCGGCGCAGCGGCGTCAAGGTGCACATCTCGCACTACCGCACCTTCCCGAGCAACGCCGGCGACATCGACTCGATCATGTCGGAGGTCGACCGGGCTAAGGCCGACGGGGTCGATGTGACGCTCGAGTGTTACCCCTACGCCGCAGCGGCGACGGTGCCCGGCTACTTCCTGCGCGGCGAGTGCCACGTGGGCGGGATCGATCGGTTGCTGGAGCGTCTGGGCGACCCCGCCTGGCACGACCGATTGGTTGACTCACTCGAGCAACTGTTTCCCGGACGCAACGACGCCGCGACGTTCACCTGGATTGGGGCGGATCACCTCAAGCATCTGGAAGGCCTGTCGTTCGCCGACGCCGCGGCGCGGATGGACATGTCGGTCTCGGACCTGACCCTGATGGTGATGCGCGAGTCGGGATTGCAGTGCGGCTTCCGCGACGCCATGCCGGCCAGTCCGGCGGTTGCGCGGCAGGTTGAGGCGGACGTGATCGCCCTGCTCTCGCGCGACGACTACATGGTCGGCTCGGACGGGATCCCGTTCGACGAGGGCATCCCCCATCCACGCGCGTATGGAACGTTTCCGCGGATTGTCGGTCGCTTGCGTCGGCGGACGGGCGTTTCGCTCGAACACCTGGTGCGGGGGATGACGTCGCTGCCGGCGAGCCGATTTAGGCTGGCCGATCGAGGCGTGGTCACGGAAGGATGGTTCGCCGATCTGGTCGTGTTCGACGCGGATTCGGTGATCGATACGGCCGACTTCAACGATCCTCGAACGCCGCCGGCGGGGATTCCATACGTGGTTGTGAATGGGCAGATTGCAGTTGATCGCGGAAGGCCAACGGGTGTGTTGGCTGGCCGGTCGGTGCCCTGATCTACTCGACGACGCCGTCGACGATGAGTTGCTGGAACTCTTCCTCGCTGTAGCCGCAGAGCTCCCGATAGACGTACTCGGAATCCTCGCCGAGCAGGGGAGACGGCGCCGGCATGGGCGGCGGTGTTTCGCTGAGGCGCCAGGCAGGACTCTCGTAGGACATCTCGCCGATCACGGCATGGTCACTGGTCCACCAGTGGTTGCGATGCGCGAGCTGCGGGTCTTCGTGCGCGTCGCGCACATTTGAGGCTCGGTGCGCGGGGACTCCGACCGCCTGCAGCAGTTGTTCGACCTCGGCGACGGTCTGCGTCGATGTCCAGCGGCTGATGCCCTCGTCGAGGTCGTCCTGGGCGGACAGACGACCGGTCGCGTCACAGAGTTGCTCGGACTCGAGCCAATCCTGACGGTCCATGATCAGCGCCAGGCGACGCCACTGGTCGTCGTTGGTGACGGCGATCGCGACCCAGCGGTCGCCGCCGGTGTGGTCGTCGGCGCAGGGATAGACCCCGTGCGGCGCATGCCGGAGGTCGCGGTTACCGAGCGGTCGAGCGACGCGACCCGTGTTGGCGGCATCCATGACACCCGCGTCAAGGACCAGCGTCGAGGCTTCCAGTTGGGAAAGATCCACGTACTGACCCTCACCGGTGCGGCGGCGATGATCGAGCGCGGCCAGGATTCCGATGATCGCAACGTGTGTCGCGACCCAGTCGGTGTAGGCGACTCCGGTGCCCACCGGCGGACGGTCGGGCCAACCGGTGACCGCGGTGACGCCCGCAGTCGCCTGCAATGTGAGCCCGAAGCCGCGGAACTTCGCGTGGGGACCGGTTTGACCTTCCATCGACATCGAGCACATGATCACGTCCGGCTTGATCTTGCGGACCTCGTCGTAGCTCAGGCCGATGCGCTCCATGAATCCCGGCGCGAAGGACTCGGTCACGATGTCGGCACTCGCAATCAGTCGCCTGGCTACCTCGGCGCCACGAGGATGAGCAAGATTGATCGCGACTGAGCGTTTGCCCCGATTGAACTTGGCGAAGTAGGCGGACGCGTCGAGCGAGCCGTCACCGTCGGGTCGCGGGCCGCTCGACCGGAACGTGTCAGGCCGGTGCGAGGACTCGACGCGGATGACTTCAGCGCCGTGGAAGGCCATCTGCATCGTCGCGTTGGGACCGACCCCGACCCAGGCGAAGTCGGCAATCCGGATGCCGTCGAAGACATGTGAGCCGGGAACGTCGCTGCTGGTCATCAGGTTGTCGAACCTAGCGCCGCTGGAACTGAGGGTCGCGCTTCTCGACGAACGAGCGCGCGCCCTCACCGGCATCAAGTGAGCCGCGCAGCCAGGATTGGTAGAGCTCTTCCAGCTGCGCCTGCTGGGTCGCGTCGTTGTTCAGCGCTGCATAGATCGCGCGCTTGGTCAACCCGACAGCGAACGGCGCCATGCTTGCGAGTCGATCGGCAAAGGCGAGCGTCTCGGTCATCAGGTCGTCGTGCGGGATTACACGGTTGGCGAGTCCGATCGCGACGGCTTGTTGAGCGTCAATCGGGTCGGAGGTCCAGAACAATTCCATCGCCTTCGCGTGCCCGACGAGGCGGGTCATCGTCCACGAGGCGGCCCAATCGGGACCGAGTCCGATCTTGAGGAAGCCGGGGTGGATGCGGGCGCGGTCGGACATCAGGCGAATGTCGCAGGCGAGAGCTATCGCCATGCCGGCGCCGGCGGCCGCGCCATTGACGGCGGCGATCACCGGAATCTCCAGTTGCTGCAACTCGGCAGCGAAGCCGTAGCGCAGATCGGTCGATGTGAGGCCGGGCTCGTTCTCGGCGGCGACGCGCTCGTCGCGGTTGGAGAGGTCGGCGCCGGAGCAGAAGCCGCGACCGGCGCCCGTGATCACCAGGGCGCGAGCGTCCTGGTCGCCGCGCAGGTCTGCTGCCATCTCGCGCAGTCCAGTGCGGATCCTGGGCGAGAGCGCGTTCAGCACCTCTGGTCGATTCAGCGTGGCTACAACGACGCCGTTGTCGCGCCGCTCGATCAGCAGATGGTCATCACTCATGGGTCAGTCTCCGATTGGTTGGGCCTGTGTACGTTCTTCCAGTACCTCAAGGCTGTGTTGTCCCGGCATGGGCGCCGGTCGGGTGCGCCAGACCGTCGCCGACATCTTCAGCGGCGCGCCCGGGACCGTGAGTCGCCCGAGCGCGAGGTCGTCGACTTCAGCGAAGAAGGCGCGAGCATTGAGCTGAGGACTGTCGACGATGTCCTGCATCGTGTTGACCGGACAGATCATCACATTGAAGTGTTGTCCCGATTCGTACAGCGCTTGCGCGCCATGCGCGGCAAAGAACTGTTCGATCTCTGCTTCCAGCTCGGCGATATCATCTT
>VXTH01000147.1:6572-7615 GCA_009837565.1 Chloroflexota bacterium
GCGTCGAACCGCGGTTCGGCGCCTTCTGCGGTCATCCATTTGTGCAGGCGGATCATCGAAGCTGGAACCCGGACGAAGGCGACGTAGCCGTCGGCGCAGGGATAGATGATCCGCGTCGCGCGGTCGGCGAAAGCGCGTGCGCCGCCGGCGCGTTCGGTGATGATTCCATCCATCTCGTAGTAGAGCCGGGCGTTACCGAGGGTGTTAGCCATTGCCGCCTGCATCGAGACATCGACGTGTTGGCCGCGGCCGGTCAGGTGTCGGGCGTGGAGGGCGATCATCGCTGCCGAGCCGGCGTTCAAGGCGGTGATGTTGTAGGCCTGTTCGACCGAGGGCCGCAGCGGGGCACGGTCGGGGTCGCCGACGAGTGAACTGAGACCGCCGGAGACGTGGCCGATCAGGTCAGAAGCGGCCCACATGGACTTTGGCCCGGTCTGTCCGAACGGCGTGATCGAGACGTAGATGAGCTGCGGCGCGCGGCCACGGAGGTCTTCGTATCCGAGGCCGAGCGCCGGCATGTCGCCCGGCGCATCCGACTCAAACAGGAGGTCGGCGGTTTCGCACAGGCCGCGCAGGCGCTCGCGGTCGCGCTCATCCTCAAGGTCGAGTGTGATTGACCGTTTGCCGGCGTTCATCTGGGCCCAGTACAGGGATGACGTCTCGTTCTCTCGCAGCATCGGACCACGTTGCCTGGTTGGGTGGCCGGCGGGCGGTTCGACACGGATGACATCGGCGCCGAGACCGGCCAGGACCATGCTCGAGAGCGCGCCGATATCGGCGGTCAGGTCAATGACTCGGTAGGGACCGAGCGCACCGTTCGTAGTCTGAGACATAGTCAATACAGTACGACAGACAGTACGGCAGGTAGTGCCGTCGAGATTCCGTGTATCTTCTTCTTTTCTGACGGGCGAGTCGGCAACAGCGCCGCAGTTGAACGGAACAGGTTGTGAGCACCTCGGCCTCCGGATCGCCGATCCGGGCAGCGATCATCAATGTGACGGGTTATGTCGGAGCGGAGTTGGCGCGTCTGCTGGCGCAACACC
>VXTH01000232.1:0-7562 GCA_009837565.1 Chloroflexota bacterium
ATGTAGAAGTGCGTGCCGTCGGTCTTGATGATGTCCGATTCGTCGACGCCGCGTTCCTGGATGTTGGTCCCGGTCTCCGACACCTCACCCTCGTCCACCGGGCCGGTACCGGTGTTCGGCAACTCCGCGTCGCCTCCGACGCCGGAATCATCGGCCATCGCGTCTTCCTCGAATGCTGCTTCCTCCTCCTCCTCCGCTTCCTCCAATATCTCATGCTCTTCCTTCGCAGACGCCACGGCCAGCCGCACGTAGTGGTCGTGCAATTCGTCGCAGTCGTTGAAGCCGCGCAGCGCTGGAGACGCGGTTGATTGCGCGAGCGCGAGGTGCTGCGTGGCCACAACGGCGACGCCCAACAGTGCCACCAGCGCGATCAGCCAGAGTCCAGATCGGGTCATGGGAACCTCCCGTGGGTCGCTAGCAAGGCAACGACGCCTCTTTCACAATTGACGTTCAGGAAGAAGCTAGTGTTCCCTCGGCGCATCGGCACAGCCATCGAGTCCATCAATGACAGGCAATTCCCAGACGCCGAGGCCGGCAAGATCGAACGAGTCCGTAATTCTGGGATTGGAGGCGCTGCTGACCGTCAGTCGGTCCGCGCCTCTGATTGCCGCATAGAAGTCGCTGTCATTTCGCGGAGAGATGGCTCGTCCCAGGGAGGAGCGATTGCTGGTCCAGAGGTTCCAGGTCTCAGTCGCGGTCGTCTGATCGGCGGTCCACGAGACTTCGACGCTGGCGTCCGCGGCGGCGAATGGGAAATCTCGCTCCAGGCCGTAGATGACGATGCCGAGGCCATCGATCCCGCAGGACAGGACAAGCCTGGGCGACGGCTCGCTGGACTCCTCGGGATGAACGGCCAGCGAATCGACCTCTACCTTCACCCACCCGTCCCAGCGACCAAGGATGGATGTTCCCCAGCGGTAGATGATGCCAGGTTGCGAGTCCGCGAAGCGACCCGAACGAAGGACATCGGGAGAAGCGGGGAAGGACAGGCAGTGTTCCAGGAGACCCTGCACAGGCGTGCTGAACAGTACGTCGAGCATCACGACAGCACTTAGTTGAAGATCATTGCCGATGGTCAATCGAAGCACGCGCCCCGTCATCGCGGCGTCGAGGAACGTCCTCAGGTCGATTGGCCGGTATCCGTCCCACGACTTGACCCAGACTTCGTCATGCACTTCTTCGCCGTCGACACTCCACAGAACACGTAGTTGAGCGCCGGTCGACAACCGTTCCGGCGAAAGCTGCGACTCCAAGGCGGAATCAGTACCGACTCCACCGGATAGGCCGTCCGGCCCACACTGCACGTCGAACCAGATGAGTTGGTTCTCTGAATCATCGGATTGCACGTTCAAACGTAGGGGCGCTTGTTGCCGTATGCCGATCGCATTCAGCGCCCTTGGACCAGCCTCCCGCCACCAGGAATTGCCGAACAACCGGTCATCGACGATTGTCGCCACGCTGAGCCCGCTGGCTGAATGCGGAGGAGGCAGCGGTCTGGGCGCTTCGTCCCTGTAGTTGCCGCAGTGCTCGATGTTGTCCTGGATTGGCGTGCTGAACAGTCCCATGATGTTGAACGTGTATCGAGGTAATCCGGTACCCGGCAACTCGATCTCAACAACCTGGCCGCTGTGCAAGAACTCCATGTGGCCGTACAGCCTTTGCGATTTCACGACGCTGAACAGACCATCCTGGCTCTGCCAGACGGACCAGTCGGCAATGTCCACCGCGCCGGTTTCCAGTCTCATGTGCACTGAGGTGGTGTTTCCGAGTTCGGTGATCGGCAACCTGCGAAGCTCGATTCTGAGGAGGTCGCCCTGGTGACAAGTGATTTCGAGCCTTACGCCTGGCTCACTCGATTGGCTAGATGTGGCATGCAACGAGGTTGTGACGCGACCTTGGGAATCCGTCCAGGTACGACAATCGATCGCTTGGCCGATGTGACAGCTGTTGACATATGCAAGGGGCACGTGCGTAGGTGGAGGCGCACGTAACGAGGAACTGTAGAGCCAGGTCTCCGGGGTCGGAAGCGCGGGGAACAGTCTCGCGACTGGCAGCAATCGCTCGGACCACTCACCCACGTCAAGGACCTGCAGAGAGAATTCGATCTGGTCGCTGGTGATTCTCCGCGCGGCGATCCGCACCTCGACTTCGTTGCCGAGCTGCAACGTGCCCGAGTGTCTCCATACGTCGATCGGTGAGTCCGGCGGCAAGAAGCGTGGGCTGGGCAGCCGCAGCTCGCCCCAGCCGTCCCGCTGCCGCTGTTGCAGCGCAAACTCAGTCGCGCCGCTCTCCAGCCGCTGTGCGGCGATCCGCACTTCCGCGGCGTATTGCCACTGCGCCCGCGCTTCGCGGACGAACCCGTCCCCTGGCTGTACAGCCAAGAAGGCGGCAACGACGCCCGACGTCAGGAAGGCCAGCAGAGCATATGGAACCGCGCGGCGGACCACTGCTCGTCAACAGGTTCGCGGAAGCGGCGGACTAGCCGCGAGGCAGGCCCAGACCGCGGGTGGCGATGATGTTGCGCTGGATCTCGCTGGTGCCGGCGGCGATGGTACCGCTGACGCTGCTCACGTAGCTGCGGCTCAGGCGGCCCTGCAGGGCGGCGTAGGGACCGTCGGACCAGACGTTGCCGCGCAGACCGAGCAGGTCCATACCGGTCTTGGCGATCCGCTGACCCAGCTCGGAACCGAACAGCTTCGACATCGAGGCCTCGTGGTTGGCGACCACGCCGTGCTCCTGCATGTAGGCGATGCGGTAGGCCATGTAGGTGCCGACCTCGACCTCGATGTGGCGCTCGGCCAGCTCGTAGCGGGCGTTGGGGCGCTCGTCGAGCAGGTGGCTGTTGTCGCGGGCGAACTGGGTGATCTCCTCGGTCGTGCGGCGGCCGCCGGCGAAGGCGCCGATGCCGCTGCGCTCGAAGTCGAGCGCGACCGCGAGGTGGTACCAGCCGCGGTTGACCTCGCCGACGACGTTGGTCTGCGGGATGCGGACGTCCTCGAAGAAGACCTCGTTGAAGCCGTGCCCGTCGGCCATGTTGATCAGCGGGCGGACCGTGACGCCGGGAGTGTCCATGCGCATCATGAACATCGTGATGCCCTTGTGCTTGGGCGCGTCGGGGTCGGTGCGCGCGGCGAGCCAGCCCCAGTCGGAGACGTGCGCGCCGGAGGTCCAGATCTTCTGGCCGTTGATCACGTAGTCGTCGCCGTCCTTGACCGCGCGGGTCTGCAGCGAGGCGAGGTCGGAACCCGAGCCAGGCTCGGAGTACAGCGTGCACCACCAGGTCTCGGCGTCGGCGATGCCGGCCAGGTGCTCGTCCTTCTGCTCGTCCGTGCCGTAGAGCATCAACGAGGGCCCCACCCACTGCACGCCCATGTTGCTGCCGCCGCCGGGCGCGCGGTGGTAGGCCATCTCTTCGGCCATGATCATTTGCTGCGAATGCGGCGCATCGAGACCGCCGTGCTCTTCGGGCCAGGCCATGGTTAGCCAGCGGCGCTTGGCCATCTCGGTCTGGAACGACCGCGTCAGCGACATGACATCGGCTTCGTAACCTTCGCCGCCGGAACCGGAGCCCCAGTCGTCGGGCAGATTGTCGGAAATGAACGTCTGAACCTCGTTGCGGAAGTCGACGATGGTTTGATCTTCGCGATAGTCCATGCTGAGCCCCCTCTGCGGGTCATCTGCGGATCGTGCAATCGGATCAAGTCTAACGCCTGATTGGTCCAATTCCGCGGCGCTATGCACCCGATCGGCTGGTAAGGTGACGATGAGCGGGGTGACCGGACAAGCCTGGCATGGGCGACGTGCCTCGACGACAACACCTGTCTCTCCGGATCTTGATCGCGACGCTGCTCATCGCGGCATGGGCGTTCAGCGGCTGCATCTTCGGCGGCGAATCCGAACGCGATCTCTCGCAGTACTTCCCGCCTCCGCCTCAAGAGGGGGCCCAGCAGACACAAGACCAGGCAGCAGGAACCGCTGCATCGATTGACGGAACCGCCGACCCTTCGCAGGCATACACGCCGCCGTCCGAAGAGCTGGAAAACCTGGAGGTCGCACCGCCCAGCGCTCGCTTCGCGGTGCAGAGTTTCTTCCACCTGATTGCAACCGGAGACCTGCGCAGCGCCTATCAACGAACTTCAACTGAAACCCGGGAACGAATCACCATCGACGCCTTCGAGCAGCGCTACCGAGACGTATGGGCCGAGGCGACGATCCGCGGATTCACCTGGGAAGTAATTCCCCAGGATGACGAGAACGCGTCGTCGCATGAGGTGATCATTCGCTACCAGACCACGTTCTTCGGCGAGATCGAAGAGATCGTGCAAGCCCGAACCTTGCGTCAGCCTCATTGGGTCGTCGACTGGACGCCCGACCTGATGTTCACCGGGCTGGGTTCCCCCGGCTACCTGATCAACGCGCTGATTGAGACGCCGCCTCGAGGTCAGATCATCGACCGCAACGGCGTCGTGCTTGCCGGAGAGACCGATGTGACCATCGTCGGCGTCCACTGGAATTCAATCACCGATGAAGTGGCGGTGCTGAATTTCTTCGTTGAGCGTCTGAACATGGCGGAAGAAGACGTCAGGGCTCTGATCTACCAGGATCTGCCCTCCTATCAGTTCATCCCGGTCGCTGTTCTGCCAATCGACACGCCGCCCGAGTCGATCGGCGAGTTCGAACGTCTGGCCTCGGATGGCATTCTGCTGACCCGACAAACCCGGCGCTTCTACCCATTCGGCAGCGTCGCCGCCCATGTGATCGGCTACCTGCAGGAGATCAATCCCGAGGAGCTTGCCGCGTGGTTCGTCGAGGGATACCGCGCCGGCGACATGGTCGGTCGGGACGGCATTGAGCAGAGTTTCGAGCGAGCGCTGGCCGGCCGCAGAGGGGGCAGTCTCCTGGTCGTCGATCCGATCGGCCGTCCGGTACGTGAAATCATCACTCGCGCCCCGATCCCGGGCGCCGACATCCGGCTCACGCTGGACATTCGCGTGCAGGAGCTGGCCGAAGCGGCGCTGGGTGAGCAGCCGGGCGCTGTCGTCGCGATCGATCCACGCAGCGGACACATCCTGGCGATGGCCTCCTATCCCCGTATCGATCCCAACACCATCGTCGACGGCGTCACCCAGGAGGAGTACGAGACCTACTTCTTCGACGAACGCCAGCCCTTCATCAACCGGGCGGTCGAGCAACTCTATGCGCCAGCGTCGTCGTTCAAAGCAATCACGCTCGCAGCGGCCCTCGAAGGGGGCGGATACGAGATCACCGACCGCATCTCCTGTCCGGCCCAGTGGATGAAGGTCGGCGACCAACCGCTGCGCAACTGGAAAGACGTCGACCAGGGACGGCTCACGCTCTCTCAGGCCCTGGCCGAGTCCTGCAACACGGTCTTCTTCGAGGTCGGTTTGAATCTCGATCGGGTCGACGAGCGGCTCTTGCCATCCGTCGCGTCCGGGTTTGGCTTCGGCCAACCGACAGGCGTTCTGGGTCTCAACGAGGAACCCGGCGTCAATCCCGGACCGGAATGGAAAAACGAGCAGTACAACGAGGCCTGGTTCACCGGCGACACCCTGAATATGTCCATCGGACAGGGGTTCGTCGCCGTGACGGTCCTGCAGATGGCCAATGCCTACGCCGCGCTGGCGACCAACGGCGTCGTCAGTACGCCGATCATCGCCCAATCGATCGAACCGCACGGGCGACCGCCGGAAGTCATCGATCGCCGATCGATCAGCGTCCTGCCGGTCTCGGCCGACACGCTGGAACAACTCCAGGCCGCCTTGCGCACCACGATCTCTCAGCCCTACGGCACCGGCTTCTACGTCTTCCAGGGCAGCATCCTGCGAGCAGCCGGCAAGTCAGGAACATCGGAGGATCAGATCGTTGAGTCCGACGCTCAGGCCGACATCGGCGATGAAGACTCCGAGCGAGACGAAGAGATCGACGTCGAACTGAACAGCGAGCAAACCGCGCAGGACGAACCGGAGGATTCGGCCGATGAAGCAGATGACGAGGAAGATCAACAGTCTCTCAACAATGTCTGGTTCACCGGATGGGCGAACTTTGAGGAACCGCGATTGGTCGTCACGGTGGTTCTGGACAACGCCAAATCGGGATCCGACGACGCCGGGCCGCTCGTCCGCCAGGTCCTCGAGGGTGCACTTCTCAACAACTGGGTACCCTGAGGTCCATGCGACGTTCCCGCTTTCGCCGCCTGGTTGAGCGTGCCCTGGACGAGATCCCGGACGAGTTGGCCGATCGAATGGAGAATGTCGTCATCCTGCTCCGCAATCAACCGACGCCGGAAGAACGAGAATCCGTCGGACTCGGGCCGCGTCAGACGCTGCTGGGCCTGTATGTGGGCCAGCCGCTGACCAATCGCGGTTGGTACGGCGAGACCTTGCCCGACCGAATCATGATCTATCAGCAACCAATCGAGAGCATTTGCCGCAGTGAGGACGAGATTGTCGAGCAGGTCCGCGAAACCGTCCTGCACGAGGTGGCGCACCATTTCGGCATCGACGACGATCGGCTGGATGAAATCGGCATCTCGCCGCCGCCCAGGAACCACGTTCGGGGCGCGATCAAGCTGTCCGAGCGCCGGACGCCCTACCTCGAATAGCGCTCCAGCAGCCGAACGACGGCGGCCGGAATCAGTTCCCCGGTTCGAGCCATTGCCTCCTCGACGGGCATTCCGGAGGGCGTCGACGCTTCACAGTCCATCAGACCGGGCAGTTTCGCTTCACCCTCAATCAGGCCGGCAATGGCGAGACAGGGAACGTTCGCCGCCTTCGCCAGCTCTGCAACGCCGGCCACTGTCTTGCCATAGGCCGATTGTGTGTCCAGCCGTCCCTCACCGGTGATCACGAGGTCCGCCCGCGCGATTCGCTCAGCCAAATGAACAGCTTCCGATACCGCCGCGAAGCCTGACTGCAGCGTCGCGCCGCAGAACGCCATCAAACCCGCCGCCAGTCCCCCAGCCGCTCCGGCTCCGGGCACGTCGGCGACCTTCGCTTCCAGATCCCGTTCCAGGATCGCTGCAAGGTTCGACAACGCACGGTCGAGCTCGGCGACAGAGACAGGGTCCGCCCCCTTTTGCGGTCCGTAAACAGCGCTCGCGCCCTCCGGCCCCAGCAGGGGATTCTGTACATCACAGAGGACGGTCATCGCGACGTCGTCGAGTCGGGAATCGAGTTGGTCGACGTCGATCATCGCCAGCCGGGCCAGCGACGCCCCTCCAGGAGCCAGTCGTTGACCCTGCTCGTCGAGGAAGACGGCTCCTAACGCTTCGGCCATGCCCGCTCCGCCGTCGTTCGTCGCGCTGCCGCCCACGCCAATCAGGATTCGTTCGACGCCAGCGTCAAGTGCGTGCTTGATCAGGTGGCCCGTGCCGTAGGTCGACGCCCGGCGTGGATCCAGCTCGTCGCGGCGCAGCAGCGTCAACCCGGACGCCGCAGCCATTTCGATCACGGCGGTGCGACCCTCGTCGATCCGGCCCCAGCGGGCGTCGACCGGGCCACCCAGTGGACCGTCCACCCGGGCAATGGATGTGCGTCCGCCGG
>VXTH01000166.1:0-1103 GCA_009837565.1 Chloroflexota bacterium
GTTGAGGACGCGGGACTTGACCTGGGCACGCATAATCCCGAACGCGTCGCGGCCGTGATCAACACCGGCGGCGGCGGCGTGACGACGATTTCGCAACAGACCGAAGTACTGAACAGCAAGGGGCCAGGACGGGTGTCGGCGATGTTCGTCCCCATGATGGCCGGCAATATGGCCTCCTGCCAGGTCTCGATCGAGCTTGGATTGCGGGGACCGGCGCTCACCTCCCTGGCCGCATGCGCCGCAAGCATTTACGCGTTCATTGATGGCCGACAGGTGCTGCTCGGGGGCGAAGCCGATATCGCGCTGGCCGGCGGTACCGAATCGAACGTGTCTGCGCTGGGCATCTCGGGCCTCGCCAATATGCAAGCGCTCTCGCGGCGAAACGATCACCCCGAAGCGGCCTCCCGCCCGTTCGACAAGGACCGCGACGGTTTCGTGTTCGGCGAGGGCGCCGTCGTCTGCGTCACTGAGTCGCTGGCCAGCGCGCGGGCACGAGGGGCACGCATCTACGCAGAGATTCTCGGCGGGGGCCGAACAGCCGACGCTTATCACATCACCGCTCCCGATCCCGACGGCGACGGCGCAGCCCGAGCGATGGCGGCGGCGTTGCGCAACTCGGGTGTGAATCCCGACGAGATTGGCTACATATGCGCGCACGGCACCTCGACGCCGCTCAACGATGCCATCGAAACCCGGGCCATCCGCACAGTCTTCGGCGATCACGCGGAGCATCTGGCGGTGTCGTCGGTCAAGTCGATGACCGGCCATCTGATGGGCGCGGCCGGGGCGCTCTCGGGGGCGGCGACTGCGCTGGCGCTGTACCACGGAGTCCTGCCGCCAACGATCAACCAGGAGACGCCCGATCCGGAGTGCGATCTCGATTATGTCCCAAACGAGGCCCGTGATTGTCGCCTGAACGTCGCGCTCGTGAACGGCTTCGGATTCGGTGGACAGAATGGCGTGGTGGCCCTCTCCCGGGTCGACAACTGACCGCTAACCTTGCTCTCACAACCGGCAGACATCTGACAGCCCAATGCTTCATTGGACGGGAGCCGCCACATGTCGGACGACAACAGCCTGGAGTCTCGCGTCTGCAAACTCGT
>VXTH01000166.1:1113-6267 GCA_009837565.1 Chloroflexota bacterium
AACTCGTCGCGGATCAACTGCGTCAGCCGTTGGACAAGGTGACCGCCGACGCGCACCTGATCGACGACCTGGACGCCGATTCCCTGGACATCGTCGATCTGACCATCGCGGTCGAAGAGGAATTCTCCACTGACGAGATCCAGCTGGAGATTCCGGAAGAAGATGCGGTCGAGATTCGAACGGTCCAGAATCTGGTCGACTACCTGACGACCGCCGGTCTCACGTAGCCATGACGTTGCGCCGGATCACAGCCAGTGCCGGCGGCGCCCTCTCTCCTTCTACTTCAAGCCTCGCCTCTGAAGCGATCCGGCTGCCCGCCGGTCAACGAGCGCTCAACCGCCAGACCAGCGGCGCTACGGCGCTGATCGTTGCCGAAGGAGAGGTCGCGATCGGGACGCTCGACGACAACGCCACCCTCACCGCCGGCGAAGGCGTATTGCTCGAAGCCAACTCGCCCTATTCGTTGGTCGCTGAAATGGATTCGCTAGCGCTGCTCTTCACGGTGCCCGCCGACACGGCTACGGATGACCCCGCGACGCACTAGCACAAGCAGGCAGCCGGGCTGCTTATCCCGATGCCAGGACCTTCTCCGGCTGCCAGGTAGCGGCGCTGAGTTCGTCTCTGCGCAGAACGGCAGCGACCTCGTTCTCCGGATTCAGCGCCAGAGCCGTGTCCCAGCCATCAACGGGCGCGTGCCGGTTCTTCTGGCCGCGGTTGATTCGCAGCAACTGCTCGCCTTGAAGGTGGAAATGGGGCCAATCGGGGAACAGCTCGGCCGGAGATATCGCCAGCGACCAGATCGCATCGGCCTCGGCAGCAGCCTGCAATGACTCGGGTGAGTGACCGTCGTTGGCCGACTTGGCGCCGATCGCCGTTCGCCGCATCTCGGTCACGTGCGCACCGCAGCCGAGCGCCTGGCCCAGATCGCGGGCGATCGCACGCACGTATGTCCCGGTGCTGACCGACATGGTCAGCGTGACGTACGGCAGCGCAACGGTGGTCGCGGTCAGTTCATGCACGGTGACGGCCCGCGCGTCGATCTCGACGCGTTCGCCGGCACGAGCAGTGCGATACGCGGCAACGCCATCCCGCTTGACGGCGCTGTACTGCGGCGGCACTTGCTCGATCTCGCCTCGGAACTGGTCAAGCACCAGATGCAGTTCTTGCTCGCTGATCTCGGGAATCTCCGCGGTCTCGATGACCTGGCCCTCGCTGTCGTCGGTGTCGGTTGACTGTCCGAGCAGCACAGTCGCTTCGTACGATTTGCGATAAGGCGCGAGATACTCGTTCAACCGCGTCGCGACTCCTACGAAGACGGGCAGCAGACCGCTGGCCAGCGGATCGAGCGTGCCGCCGTGACCGACACGGCGTAGTCCAGTCCAGCGTCGGATATCGCGGACGATGTCGTGGGAAGTCGGCCCCTTGGGCTTGTCGACCAGGAAGACGGCGCCCGGATGGTGGCGCTCACGGCGTCTGCGACTCACGAGGAAGGCTGGCTTTCGCTCAGGGCGCGGATCCGTTCCTGGATATCGGCCGAGCCGGCGATCCTCGAGTCCAGCTCAAATGTCGGCCAGGGGATGCGCTTCATGTGCAGGCGACGGCGAATCGTTCGATGGATGAAGGGCGCGGCGCTGGTCAGCGCCTCGATTGCGGCCTGACCGGCCCTGGTTTGCTCCTCCGGGGTTGCGTCTGGCGCAGTCATGGTCGAAATGAAGACGGTCGCGTTCCGCAGATCTCGCGATGCGCGAACCTCGGTCACGCTGAGCAGCGCCAGCTCGAGCCGCGGGTCTTTCAGCTCGCGCGACACGACCTCGGCGATCGTGTCGCGCAACAGGTCATTGACCCGGCTCATGCGATCAACCGAGCCGGCCTCACGGGCGGTAAACGGACGAGTGCTACGGGCCACGGCGGTTGTCCCTCTCAGCGGGACACATTGCGAATCTCACCGCCCTGGACGACCCGCGACTGGGTCTCGATGTGGAAGAACTCCAACTGATCTCCTGCTACGAAGGAGTCGAATCGCGCCAGGGCGACGCCGAACTCCTGACCAGCGTCGACCTCCTGCACGGAATCCTGGAATCGTCTCAGGCTGGAGATGGGAGACTCGGCAATCTGTTCGCCTCCGCGGTACACGTGGACCTGCGCGTCATGGCGGATCGAGCCGTCCAGTGACCGACAACCGGCAATGTTGCCCAGTCCGCGAATGGGGAAGACCTGCAACACTTCCGCATGGCCGTCCACCACCTGCATCTGCACCGGCTCCAGCAAGCCGCTGATCGCGGCTTCCACTTGCTCTATGACCTCGTAGATGATCGAGTAACTGCGAACCTCGACGCCTTCCTGCTCGGCCAACCGCTCGGCGCCTGGTTCGATTGGGGTGCTGAACGCGATGACCAGACCTTCAGAGGCCAATGCCAGATTGACGTCGGCAACGGACACCGGACCAGCCGCTGCATGGATCACCTTGACCGTCACTTCCTCGTTGGAGAGCTGCTCCAGCGAGTCGCGCAACGCCTCGACGGAGCCGACCACGTCGGTCTTCACGATCAGATTGAGTGCCGACACATCGCCGCGAGAAATCTCACCAAACAATGCGTCGAGCGTCGCCGAGTGCTGGACCTGCGCCTCGCGCGCTTCCCGTTCGCGGCGGGCCTGCTCGTAGATGCGCTTGGCCTCGCGATCACTCTTCACTGCCCGGAAGGAATCTCCCGCGTCCGCGACATCCTGCAGTCCGAGCACCACCACGGGAGTGGAGGGCCCGGCCACCTTGATTCGGTTGCCGAGGAAATCGGTCATGGCCTTGATCCGGCCCCAGGTCTGGCCGACCAGCACCGAGTCGCCCTGGCGCAGACTGCCCTTCTGCACGAGCAATGTGGTTCGGGGCCCCTGTCGGCGGTCAAGCTCGGCTTCCAGAACCACACCCGACGCCTGGCGTTCCGGATTCGCGGAAAACTCCGAGATATCGGCGACCAACAGCAACGTGTCCAGGAGGTCGGACATACCGTCGCCCTGGGTGGCCGAAACGGCCACCAGCGGGATATCGCCGCCGTACTCCTCGATCTGCACGCCGACATCAGCCAGGGCGGCCTTGACCCGATCAGGATTGATGTTGTCCAGATCCATCTTGTTCAGGGCCACGACGAAGGGCACGCCAGCGGCCTGGATGTGATTGATTGCTTCGCGGGTCTGAGGCATTACACCATCGTTGGCGGCGACGACCAGGATGGCAATGTCGGTCGCCTGAGCGCCGCGGGCACGCATTTCTGTGAAGGCAGCGTGACCCGGGGTGTCGATGAACGTAATCAGCCGATCGTTGGCCGTTGCCTGGTATGCGCCGACACGTTGCGTGATGCCGCCGGCCTCGCCATCGGCCACGTTTGCGCTGCGGATGTAATCCAGGAGCGAGGTTTTGCCGTGGTCGACATGTCCGAGCACAGCCACGACCGGCGGACGTTGGCGCAAGTCCGCCGGGTCGTCTTCCTCCTCCTGCACATCGCCGAGGATGTCGATGGTCGAAGGCGCCTCTTCCTCTGCGATCACATCGCCGGCCTCTTCCGGATCGAAGCCGCGATCCATCGCGACGATCGCCGCCGTGCCGTAGTCGAGTGTCTTGGAGACGTCCGCCATGACTCCGTTGGTCATCAGCGTCTTGATGATTGACACGGGCGTGTCACCGAGCAGGTCGGCGAGTTCCCGCACCGTCAGCGTGCGCGGAATAAGGACCGTACCGTCGCCGGTAGGCGGTGCTTGAGGTTGCCGGATGGTCTGTTGCGTCGTCATGGGTGCTCCGGATAGTCAGGCTAGATGGTCAGACGGACTGAGTTCCTGCGAGCCAGTCGAGCAGACCGTCCGGCAATGGACGGCGCAGCGGCTGTGGGGACTCACGGAGGAAGGTGCGGGCGGACATTGGATTCCTTCGTACTGCGCGGGGCTGGAACCCGCGTTGGCGACAGTCGGTTGGAGGCGCGGACGAACCCCTAGAATTCTTCCTCGTACTCGAGGTACTCAGAGTATGGGTCGTCTTCGAGCCCTTCCTCGCTCTCGTGGTAGCGTGGCCGGCGGCGACGGCGGTCCCGTTGCTGCTGTTGTTCCTGCTCGCGGCGCAGCACATCTTCGCCGAAGCGAATCTGTCCATCGTCCTGAGCGGCTGGCGCGATCTCGACTGCCTGCAACGCGGGTTCGAGTTCTGGTTCTTCCTCGACGACTTCTGGCTTCTCCACCGGAGTCGATGTCGGCGCCGGCGCGATTTCGACCGGAGGTGGCGGAGGCGGAGCGACCTGTGGCTCGACTCGAGGTTCGGCGCGAACCGGTTGCGGCTCGGGAGGCGGTTCGGCGGCAATGGGCAGTTCTGGCTGCGGCGCAAAGGGACCGCGGTCTTCCTGTTGCAAGCGCTCTGCGACCGTTTGGGGTTTGATGTCGATGCGGAACCCGGTCAGCCGGGCGGCGAGCCGGGCGTTCTGCCCTTCGCGGCCGATCGCCAGGCTCAACTGCATATCGGGCACGGCGCATTCGGCCGTGTTGGTCTCCGGGTCAATGCGAACCGCGAGAATCTGCGCCGGACTCAGGGCATGTTCGACGAAGCGGCGCGGATCAGGATCCCAATGAATCACGTCGATGCGCTCACCATGCAGCTCGTTGACGATGTTCTGGATCCGCATCGCCCGCATACCGATGCAGCTGCCGACCGGGTCAACCCCGGACTGTCGCGAATAGACCGCGATCTTGGTGCGATGTCCGGCCTCACGGGCGACGCCGCGAATCTCGACCACGCCGCGTGTGATCTCGGGAACTTCCAGTTCGAACAGACGGCGAACGAACTCGGGACGCGAGCGGGAAATGACGATCTGCGGCCCCTTGTTGGCACGCAGTACCTCGACCATGATCGCCTTGACCCGCTGGCCGGTGCGATAGCGTTCCATCCGTACCTGCTCCTGGGCGGGCATCACGGTTTCCGTGTGATCGCCCAGTTCAACGATCACCTGGTGCGGTTCAACCCGCTGCACATCGCCGCTGACGATGCCACCCTCTTCGCCCGAATACTTGGCGAAGACGGCCTCGCGCTCCGCCTCGCGCAGCGCCGCCACGGCCGAGAACAATGGGCGGGAGCGATGGAAACCCCCCCCCCCAAAACCGAATAGGTGGGGGGGGCGCCGC
>VXTH01000166.1:6277-7548 GCA_009837565.1 Chloroflexota bacterium
CTTCAATCCGGCCGCCCACATTCTCGATGTCGTGCTTGATCCGCAGCGTCGAACCGATGTGGACCGAAGGATCGCTCGTGCGCGCGCGCTCAAGCTCGATCTGCAGGTCGGGGTCGGCGATGTCTTCCTCGATCTCGACCACCTCTTGCTCCGACCAGACCTCCATGCCGCCGTCGTACCGGTCGATGGTGACAATCACGTTGCCGGGCAGCTCGTAGCGTCGCTTGACTGCGGCGGCCATGCCCCGCTCAACGGCGTGGAAAATCACTTCGTCGTCGAGGTTCTTGTCGGAGTGCAACTGCTTGATGGCAAGCAGGAAGTCAGTCTTCATTCGTCGAGACCCTGCGCACTGCTGTGTCTGATGATCCGTGCGTGTCGCGCAGGATCAGACAGGGCAGCCCGACCCCCACCCGACATCCACATCACTGACTATACACGCCGATTGGGCGCGATACGGTCCCACTATCAAGTGGCTATCAGGCCCGCTGAGCGATCGACGGAGGCCAGTGCGTCCCTCGCCGACGATGCGGCATCACCCAGGGCAACGAACGAAGAATCGGCGTCCCGTCGCAGCTTCAGCTCGACCTGCCCCTGTTTGAGTCCGCGGGATCCGATTGTGATTCGCAGCGGCGCGCCAAGCAGGTCGGCGTCGTTGAACTTGACCCCGGCCCGCTCTTCACGGTCGTCGACGAGGACGTTCAGACCCGCGCCGGAGAGCGCCGACTCCACGTCGGCAACCGCAGACGCGACTTCGTCTCCACCGCCCAGCGGTACGACGTGCACGTCGTACGGGGCGACCGCCGGAGGCCAGACGATTCCCATCTCGTCGTGGTTGGCCTGCACCACTGCAGCCATCAGCCGCTCGACGCCGATCCCGTAACAGCCCATGATCGGCGTCCGACGCTCGCCGTCGGAGTCGAGGAACGTGGCCTCCATCGGTTCGGCGTAGCGAGTACCCAGCTTGAAGATGTGACCCAGCTCGATGCCGCGTTTCATTTCCAGCGCGTCGTCGCATTCCGTGCAGGTGTCTCCGGGCCGGGCCATGCCGATGTCGGCCACCGTCGCCGCCGTCCAGTCGCGGCCGTAGGTGACGTTGCGCGCGTGCATTCCAACGCGATTGGCCCCGGCGACCAGACCTCCCGCCTCGACGACGCTGGGATCAGCGATCACTCGTGCCGGATCGACCCCTATCGGTGACGCATATCCTGCGACCCAACCGGCCGCTTCCACTTCCTCCGGCAGCAACGGCCGGGCCTCAAGCGCGTCCAGCG
>VXTH01000345.1:0-1442 GCA_009837565.1 Chloroflexota bacterium
CTTTCAGGGAGATGGGATCGGTCTGATCGATCTTTGCCAGCTTGAAGCCTCGGCGGGATTCTTTGTTGATCCGCCATACACGGCAGCAGGTAAACGAGCAGGGTCGCGCCTGTATGAGTACAACGAAATCGACCACAGTCTTCTCTTCGAAAGAATGTCAGTTGTTCACGGTGCCTTCCTAATGACATACGATGAGAACAAGGACGTAATCGATTTGGCGCGTCATTGGGACTTCCACTTGGCTAAGGTGCCGATGAAGAACACGCATCATGCTGTTCAGTATGAGTTGCTAATCACGTCTCACGAGCTTCACACATGAACCACTCCAGACGATTCGGTATCGGAGAATGGTACGGGCGTTCATTTCTACAGTTGTCTGCAGCGGAGCGGAGGGCGTTTGCGACGAGCAGTGTCAAGCGACCGTGCCCTTACCGTAGAGACGGCGGCCACTGCACTAAGAAAGGCGGTGTGTGTTCTTTCCGCTACTACGTGGAAGACGACGGTATCGCCGGACCGATCGTCGGCGATGGGCTGAGAGTCTTATGCCCGAGACGATTCGAAGAGGATGATGAAATCTTTGAATGGGTTGGCGAGACGATTCTTGGTACCCCAGATCCCAGTGTTGCAAAGGAGGTTGGATTCCTCCTGTCTGAAGACAAAAGCAGCGACGTTGGTAGAATCGACATGGTCTTGGCCAATGAGGCATCGGATCTTGGGCGACTTGAATGGTGCGCCCTTGAGATTCAAGCCGTGTACTTTTCTGGCCCTGCGATGGGTGACGAGTTTCGCGCCATTCGTGAACACGCCAACGACGAACCACCGTTCCCAAGCAAGACTCGGCGCCCAGACTATCACAGCAGCGGGCCGAAGAGGCTCATGCCTCAACTGCAAATCAAGGTTCCAACACTAAGGCGCTGGGGGAAGAAGATGGCTGTCGTCGTGGATCGAGAATTCCTGAATGCGATGGGAGCAATGGAAGAGGTGGAAGACCTTTCCAATGCGGACATCGCATGGTTCACGGTCGACTTCGAAGAGGATGAGTCCGCTGGTCGGTTCCGACTCGTTCGTGATCGAGTGAGCTTTACCACGCTTGAGCGCGCAACCGAAGGACTGGTTGCCGGAATGCCAGTTCCTCTCTCCGAATTTGAGAATCGGCTACGCGCTCGGTTAGGTGGGTAGGGAGCTACTGTCCGACTAGCGCCCGCGATTGCCGCCGCCGTCGATGGTGTGCATGGCTCCGTTGATGTAGCGGGAGTCGTCGGAGCAGAGCCAGGTGACGAGGGCGGCGACTTCCTCGGGTTCTCCGTAGCGGCCGAGGGGGTTTGCTGCGGCGAACATGTCGTGGACGGCTTCGGGGTTGTCGGGGTCGAACTGACGCTCCAGGGAGCGCATCATTCGGGTCTCAATCGGGCCGGGGCAGACCGCATTGACTCGCACGCTGG
>VXTH01000345.1:1452-4420 GCA_009837565.1 Chloroflexota bacterium
GGTCATCCCGACCACCGCGTGCTTTGAGGCGCCGTAGGCGATGATCCCGGGGGTCGGGGCGAGTCCCGCGATTGAGGCGGTGTTGACGATCGCGCCGCCGCCCGACTCGGCCATCGCCGCGGCGACGTGCTTCATGCCCAGCCAGACGCCCTTGAGGTTGACGGCGATCACTCGGTCGAAGTCGTCCTCGTCGAGCTCGGTCAGGGCCGAGCGCACCCCTTCGATCCCGGCGTTGTTGAAGAAGGCGTCGATCCGGCCGTAGTGGAACTTTGCTCGTTCGACGTAGTTGGCGACGTCGGCTTCCTGGGTTACGTCGGCCTCGACGGCGATGCATTCGCTGCCGGCGTTGACGACGGCCGCGACGGTTTCGTCCAGGTCGGAGCCGGCGAGGTCGACGGCGACCACTTTTGCGCCGTCCTCGGCGAAGCGGACGCAGGCTGCTCGTCCGATGCCGCCGGCTGCGCCGGTCACGATCGCCACCATGCCTTCGAATCGATCGCTCATGTTTATCTGCCTCTCTCGAGATGTGTTGCACAGGTTCCAGCGGAGGATAATCGCTTGCTAGCCGATGATTGGGTTGAACCAGCGGGGGGCGGCCCATTCGAGGGCGAGGAAGATGCAGAGGGCGCCCAGGCCGAGGACGAGGAGCTCAGGCAGGGGGCGGAGGATCTTGATAGTGGTCGCTGTCTTGATGAAGCCGGTCCAGTTGGGGAAGGTCCAGAGGATGCCGGCGGCGATCGCGCCGACGATCATCCCGCCCAGGTGTCCGCCGATGCTGATGCGAGGCAAGAGCAGCGAGAAGACGATGTTGATGATCAGGAAGAAGAGAATGCCCGAGTCCTGCCAGCGACGGCCCGAGGCGCGCTCAGCGATCACGACTGCGCCGGCCAGCCCGAAGACCGCGCCCGAGGCGCCGGCGGTGAACGCGTTGGGTTCGACCAGCAGCGCGCCCAGCGCGCCGCCGGTCAGCGAGACGCCGTAGAGCAGCAGCATCCGCCACCAACCGATCGCCGGCTCCAGCATTCGTCCGAGGAAGACGAGGATGAGGATGTTCATCGCCATGTGGATGAGGCCGTAGTGGAGGAAGGCTGAGGTGAACAGCCGCCACCATTCGCCGTCCTGATGTACGTACGCGCCGTGCAGGGCGAAGTCGACATGGATATCGGTCACGCCGCCGCCCCAGAGCGAGAGCGAGCCGGTCAACAGCGCGACGAAGATCCAGACCAGCGCGTTGACGGCGGCCAATCCCTGGGAGACGCGGATCGGAGAGCTCGTCGACCACTCCCGCGTCCGCTTGCGTCCCTCCTGGACGCATTCGGGACACTGGAATCCCACCGGGGCCTGAACCATGCAGCCGGTGCAGATCGGCCGCTGGCAGCGTTGACAGAGCACCCCGGCCCAGGTGTCGGTGTGCCGATAGCAGGTGGCGTCGCGGGAACCCATGCGGTCAGTGTATGAGGGGGTGGTCGGTGGTTAGCCAGAATTTTTTTCCTGACGGCGTCGGGAAAAAAACCCCAGCCGATCTCCAGTGTTTTACGGCAGATCGCCAGGATCGGGGTGGTTGGAAGTGGTTGGTTTTGGGCGGCGATGGAAGGCGAGCGGTCATGATGTCATCCAGTTCTGCGTCGTCCGTACGGGTTTGCTCTATTGTACGGCGGTGGGCAATCCAAAGGGGTTGCGTAGGATGCAGGCATGCCGACCCCGGAACTCTGCAACCAGTTCGCTCAATACATCCTCAACCGACACAACCAGGCGGGCGTCGCCGAGGCCGACATTCGCGCGGCGGTTCGCGACTTCCTGATCGAAACGGGGCTTGCCGAGCGCGAAGCAATTGACATGGAACAGTCGCCGGCCAGCGGCTGGTCCGGGCGGGTCGACCTGAGGACGCGCGACATCATCATCGAGTTCAAGGTCCGAATCGGCGATCAGATCAATCCCGCGGAGCAGCACGTCACGCAGTTGGACGACTACCTCAAGGCCGCGGTGGAGGGCGGTCGCCCGCAGCGCTTCGGGATTCTGACGGATGGCAAGTACTGGATTCTGCGCTGGCCGGGCATGGGGCCGGTCAGGACGCAGCCGCCGAACGCCTTCACGTTGTCCAGCGCCGAGCACGGGTTGCTGCTCTACGAATGGCTGCGAGACCAGTCGCAAGCGCTAGAGGAACGCGGCGTCGCGCCGACTGATGAGGATGTCAAGGCGCGCCTGGGCGACGGTCCGCGCTTCGAGTCGCACATCCGGGCGCTGACCGAGCTGTACGAGGCGAAGCGCGACGATCCGACGATCGCGCTCAAACGCGACCTCTGGCGCAGTCTGCTGGCGGCGGCGCTGGGACAGGTGGTTGAGGAGGAACCGGACCTCGATCGGCTGTTTGTGCGCCACACCTATCTCTCGGTCGTCGTTGGACTGGCGGTGCAGGCGGCGTTCGGGATTGAGATTGAGGCGGCGGCGAACAGCGATCCGGTCGCGCTGCTGGGCGGGCAACTGTTTGTCGACCAGACCGGCGTGAGCGGCGTGGTCGAGTCGGATTTCTTCACCTGGCTTGCCGAGGTGGGCGGCAACGAGTGGATCCGCGACCTGGCCCGGCGAATTGGCTGGTTCAACTGGGACGAGGCGGAGTCGGACGTTGCGCGGATTCTGTACGAGTCGGTGATTCCGGCGGACGACCGGCGACGGCTGGGCGAGTACTACACGCCCGACTGGCTGGCGCGCGAGATCGTCGAGGCCGTCGTGACCGACCCGCTCAACCAGCGGGTGTTGGACCCGGCCTGCGGCTCGGGCTCGTTCATCTTCGCCGCCGTGCGCAAGTACCTGGAGGCTGCCCAGGCCGATGGGCGCAGCTCGGCGCAGGCGGTCGGCGGACTGCTCGACCACGTGATCGGGATCGACGTGCATCCGGTCGCGGTGCATCTGGCCCGCGCGACCTGGACGCTGGCCGCCCGCGACGCGCTGGAGGGCGCCGTCGCAGAGG
>VXTH01000345.1:4430-7542 GCA_009837565.1 Chloroflexota bacterium
GGCGCCGACCGCGAGATGCTGGAGAGGACTGCCGCGCTGCTCCAGCAACTGCACGATGAGGGCAGAAACCATATCTGGGCGTACTACACAAGGAACCTCGTGCGGCCTGTCATCTTGCGCGCCAAGCCGGTGAACGCGATCGTAGGGAATCCGCCGTGGATCACGTACAACAAGACGCAGGCAGTGGTGCGTGAGGAGTTGGAGCGACAGAGCAAGGAACGCTACCAGATCTGGGATGGCGGCCGATACGCGACTCAACAGGACATTGCTGGGATGTTCTTCGCGCGATGTGTGGAGCTGTATCTCGAGCCCGGCGGCAGGGCGGGTATGGTCTTGCCACATAGCGCCTTGCAAACCGGTCAGTACAGGAAATGGCGCGCGGGCAAGTGGGGCGTGCTCTCCGTCGACTTGGGTGTGCGGCGACCTTGGGACCTAGATCGCATCGAGCCCAACGACTTCTTCCCGGTGCCGTCCTGTGTTGCGTTCCTGACGCGCAAAGATCCGCCGGGCAAACCGCTGCCGAGACAAGCCGACAGCTGGCGCGGGAATCACGGCGGCCCCTTCACGAAGGAGCCGGTCCAGCTGACTGATACCTCAGGAGAATACGCCTCACCCTACGGCGAACGAGCCCGTAACGGAGCGACGATTTATCCGCGACCGCTGTTCTTTGTCAATGAGGAAGCGTCAACCGCTCTAGTTCAAGCCGCCAATACTGTCAGCGTTTCGCCGCGGCGAAGCGCACAGGAGAAGTCGCCCTGGAAGGAACTCGAACTGCCCGATCTTGTGGGGTCGGTGATCGAAGCAGACCACGTCTACGACATCCATCTGGGGGAGACGGTCGCTCCGTACATGCTCTTACAACCGCTCAGAGCGGTGCTGCCCCTGTCGAAGTCAACCGGCCAACTCGTAAAGTCCGAAGACGGTTGGTATGACGTTGATCCGTTGTCGCTGGGGGAGAGGATGCGTCGCCGTTGGCGAGTGACTAATGAGTTGTGGGACGACAACAAGGGGACGAACAACGAACTAAGCCTGCTTGAGAACGTCGACTACATGCGCAAGCTCAGCGCACAAAACATGCGGTTCGATGCGAAGTCCGGAGTGTTGTACGGGGCCTCTGGACAGCCTACAGCGGTCGCATACGCCCAACTAAACGCTGTAGTGGACCATAGTCTGTTCTGGCTGGAGACAGAGTCGCTGGACGAAGCCAGATACTTGGTAACAACAATTAACAGCCAGAAGCTCTCCAACTTGCTGAAGCCCTTGATGCCGAAGGGGCAGTTCGGAGCACGCCACGTTCACAAGCATCTCTGGCGTCTGCCGATTCCCGAGTACGACGACTCCGACTCGCTGCACGTCGAGATTGCCCAGGCCGGAGAGGATGCTGCGGCCGGCGCGAAGGTTCTGTGGGACGAGATTCGGGCTGAGCGGGAGGACAAGGGCCAATCGACGTCGGTGACGGTCGCGCGTCGGGAGATTCGGAAGTGGCTGTCGGAGTCGTCGGAGGGTCAGCGGGTGGAGGAGTTGGTGGGTCGGTTGTTGGGAGGCTAGGGCTCCTTAGATTCCATCTTTGCGGCGCTCACGAGAGCTTGACGCGTCGTGCAGAAGCAGTAGTCTTGTCATAGAAAGGATGTGCTATGTCGGATTCCTCAGGTTGGCGTGAACTCACGATCTACGCTTCGCATGACACCCAAATCGAAGAGGTGGCAGACCGCTGGCGGGTGACCTTGCCTCTCTGGAAGGGCAAGAGCAGACTGCAATGCAACGAGTCTCCGCTGCTTGACGTACAGCCGCCCGATGGAGCCAACGCAGGAGCACTCACAATCCTCGCCTGCAAGGTGCAAGGCGGCACCCGAAAGCGTCAATTGGTCCTTGAGATTTCCGCAGTCAGGGTCAAGGCTCGTTCTAATCATGGGAAGATTGAGTTTGGAATCAGTTGCTATGAGATGAGTGAGTATCTCCGGTATCTGGAGGCCTTCGAGTCCATTCCTCAGGGCGATCAGGCAACTTTCGACTTCAACCTGGGACTGCAGTAGGGCAAACTCCTGCGAAACCTGCTCCATCTGCTGTCGTAGAGCCAGTCGTCGCAGTAGATCCGCGCGAGCCTCCGCGGAAGTCGTTTACCGCCATCACAACGGCGCCGACTCCGTCAGCGACACCGAGGGTGGGTTGTAGGAGAGGGCGAGGTCGAAGGAGCGCAGGGCGTCCTGGCCTAGCAGGCTGGGGGCTTCCCAGTTGCTGTCCGGCGTCGGTTGCGGCGTTGATGGCCGGGCGATTAGCACGGGGAGATCGATGGCGAGCGGAGCGCCCTGTTCGTCGCTGAATGTCAGGGTCGCGTTGCGAATCACGTACTCGCTCGGGCTGCCGCTGATGCCATAGAGGTTGAATCGATTCACATCGGTTTCGAAGTGGATGCTGAAGTATTGGGATCCGAGAATGGCCTGAGCGGCGCGCGGTTGCAGGACGGTGTAGTCGGCCCCGGTGTCAATCGAGAACCGAACGCGCACGCTTCTGTCGCCGATTGCGGCGGTCGCGTCCACTGCCGGTCGCCATACATCCCCCAACAGCGGGTGGAATGAGGGTTCGTGGTCGAATTGGCCCCTGATCAAGCCTGGCACTAACCGACCCGCGCTTTGGAGCGCACGAAATGCTCGAATGCTGTCTCACGTTGCCAGGGCGTCAGCGACTCCTCGGCATCCCACATTTCCTGCAGGCCGTCGAATACACGCACGGTGCAGCCGTCGTAGATCAACAGCCACTTGTTCCGGTGTTGCTTGCTCAGTTCGAGGTAGTGGTCGTTCCAGTAGTCGACATTTCGGTCTTTCTCGGCGTGGCGGCGCCGGTTGGCGGCACGCTCTTCAGACGTGGTTTCGATGTGGACGACGCCGTTGCGGCCCTGGGGGACTTCAGGCACGGGCAACTCCTCTTCGAACCCAGCGTAGACGATCCGCCTGTCGACAGGCCCACCCTCTACACTGACCCCACAGACCCCTCACCGCCCTCCGAATGGAGATTTCACATGAAGTTTCACTGGTTCAACCTGATGCCCTGGCCTCACCTTCCGGATGATTTTCGGGAGACGAACCGGTCGGTCTGGGTGGATGTGGACTCCCGG
>VXTH01000113.1:0-4009 GCA_009837565.1 Chloroflexota bacterium
GGGCTGGGTGGATTCATTAGGATTTTGGGGGAGAGGGTTGGAGGAGTTTCATGGTTCTGGCAGAGTCGGCTCGGTTGACGGTTGAGACGGTGGACATTACGGACTCGGATCGGTATCGGGACCATGGATATCCGTGGGCGGAGTGGGATCTGCTTCGCCGGGAGGCTCCGGTGTACTGGTATCAGCGGCCGGGGTTTGAGCCGTTCTGGGCGATTACGCGGCACTCGGATATCCGGTTCATCAGCGCTCACCCGGAGCTGTTCTCGAACTCGCAGATGCTGCGGCTGAACACGGCGGAGAAGCTGACGCAGCAGCAGACGGAGCGCGAGTTTCAGACGAATCGGCATGGAGGTGATCCGTCCGATCCTCAGGACTTCATCTGGATGGATCCTCCGGAGCATCGGCAGCATCGGGGGATCGTGGCGCGGCACTTCACGCCTCGGGTGATGAAGACGCTGGAGGACCACTTTGCGGAGCTGGCGGACGACTACGTGTCGGATTTTGCGGAGAAGGTGGTGGCGAGTTTTGCCGAGAGAGGCGCGGACTCTGCGGTCGACGTGGTGCACGAGCTGTCGGCCAAGCTGCCGGTGGCGGCGATCTGCGACATGGGCGGTGTGCCGGAGGAGGACTGGGAGAAGATCTTCGAGTGGACGGAGGCGTTTGCGGGTCAGGACGATCCGGAGTACTGGGAGCCGGGCGAAAACTCGTTCCAGGCCACGCAGCGGGTCGTGCAGCAGTGGTTCCGGCATACGCAGGGGCTGATCGAGGAGCGTCATCGCAACGGTTTCGGAGACGATTTGCTGAGCGATCTGCTGCGGGCGGAGATCGACGGTCGGAAGCTGACCGCGGACGAGGTACACAACTACTTCTTCCTGCTGCTGGGGGCCGGCAACGAGACGACGCGGAACGCGATCACGGGCGGGGTCAAGGCGCTGCTGGACCATCCGGAACAGATGCAGATGCTGGTCGAGGATGAGTCGCTGGTGCCGTCGGCAGTGGAGGAGATCCTGCGCTGGACGTCGATCGTGATCCAGTTCCAGCGCACGGCGGTCGAGGACGTCGAGCTGGGCGGTCAGCTGATTCGCAAGGGGGAGTCGGTGGTGCTGTGGTATCCGTCGGCGAATCGGGATGAGGAGATCTTCGAGGATCCGTACAAGTTCGATATCACGCGGACGGAGAACGACCACTTCGCCTTTGGCGGTTACGGCGAGCACTTCTGCCTGGGTGCGAATCTGGCGCGCTGGGAGATGCGCTCGATCTTCCATGCGCTGCGTCCGATGCTGCCGCAACTGGAGATTGCAGCGGATCCGGAGTACGTGATCTCGTTCCTGCACGTGGGCGGGATTAAGCGTCAGATGGTTCGCTATCGGCCGGCGTGACGGGGACGCTGGTCTAGCATTTCGGTCACGAGGACGAAGGGGAGATTCCATGGTTATCGCCGACGCACCAGGACTGACGCTCGACAGGGTGGACATTACCGACTCGGATCGCTATCGCGACGTTGGCTATCCGTGGGCGGAATGGGATCTGCTGCGGCAGGAGGCGCCGGTCTACTGGTATCAGCGGCCGGGCTTTGAGCCGTTCTGGGCGATCACGAAGCATGCGGACATCCGCTTCATCTCGTCGCATCCGGAGTTGTTCTCGAACACGCAGATGCTGCGTCTGAACAAGGCGTCGAAGCTGGCGTCGGCGCAGCGGCAGCGCGAGGCGGGGACCAACCGGACCGGCGGGCAACCGGAGGATCCGCCGGACTTCATCTACATGGATCCGCCGGAGCATCGGCAGCATCGGGGTCTGGTGGCGCGGCATTTCACGCCGCGGATGATGAAGATGCTGGAAGACCACTTCGCGCACATGGCGGAGAACTACGTGTCGGACTTTGCCGACAAGGTAGTCGCGGACTTCGCCGAGCGGGGTTCGAGATCGGCGGTCGACGTGGTGCATGAGTTGTCGGCGAAGCTGCCGGTGGCCGCGATCTGCTCGATGGGCGGGGTACCGGAGGAGGACTGGGACCAGATCTTCGAGTGGACCGAGGTGCTGGTGGGGGCCGAAGATCCGGAGTACCGGCTGCCGGGCGAGACGGCGAGCCAGGCGAGCCAGCGGATCTCGGTGGAGTGGTTCCACTACAACAACAACCTGATCGAGGAACGGAAGCGGAATCTGGGCGACGATCTGCTGAGCGATCTGTTACGGGCGGAGGTGGATGGTCGGAAGCTGACGCCGGGCGAGATTCACGGGTACTTCGTGCTGCTGCTGGCGGCGGGCAACGAGACGACGCGGAATTCGATCTCGGGCGGGGTCAAGGCGCTGATCGATCATCCGGAGCAGATGCGGATGCTGGTTGACGATGCGTCGCTGGTGCCGTCGGCGGTGGAGGAGATCCTGCGCTGGACGTCGATCGTGATCCAGTTCCAGCGGACCGCGATGGAGGATGTCGAGTTGCGCGGTCAGACGATCCGCAAGGGTGAGTCGGTGGTGCTGTGGTATCCGTCGGCGAATCGGGATGAGGATGTGTTCGAGGATCCGTACCGGTTCGACATCAGGCGGGATCCGAACGATCACTTCGCGTTCGGCGGGTACGGGGAGCATTTCTGTCTGGGGGCGAACCTGGCGCGTTGGGAGATGCGATCGATCTTCCATGCGCTGCGTCCGATTTTGCCGCAGCTCGAGCTGACGGCGGAGCCGGAGCATGTGATCGGGTTCCTGCATGTGGGCGGGATTAAGCGTCAGATGGTTCGGTATCGGCCGCAGTAGCGGTTCGACAGCGGAACGGTCGGAGTCGTTATCTTCGTGGTAGTCCCGGCGATTGGGATTGCTACGGAGGCTTGAGATGGTTACCGCTGAACGACCTGGTCTGACGCTTGACACGCTGGACGTGACCGATACCTCGATCTACGTCGAACAGGGGTATCCCTGGGAGGCGTGGGACATTCTGCGGCGCGAGGCTCCGGTGTACTGGTACCAGCGGCCGAACTTCGAGCCGTTCTGGGCGATCACGAAGCACGCGGATGTTCGCTACATCTCGTCGCACCCGGAGTTGTTCTCGAATACGCAGATCCTACGGATCAACGACACGGAGTCGGTCGGGATTACGGAGCGTGGGCGTGAGGTCAATGCGAACCGCTACGGCGGGCATCCGTCGGAGCCGCCGGACTTCATCTTCATGGATCCGCCGGAGCATCGGGAGCATCGGTGGTTGGTGGCGCACCACTTCACGCCGCGGATGATGAAGCGGCTGGAGGATCACTTCGCCGAGATGTCGGAGAACTACATCTCGACGTTTGCGGACCGGATCGTCGCGGACTTCGCCGATCGCGGCTCGCGGAGCGCGCTCGACGTGGTGCACGAGGTGGCAGCGTTGTTGCCGGTCGCGGCGATCTGCGACATGGCCGGCGTGCCGGAGGACGACTGGGGCCAGATTTTTCACTGGACCGAGACCGCCGGGGGCGCGGCGGACCCGGAGTTCCGACTGCCGGGTGAGGATCGCGAGCAGACGATTCGCCGGGTGAACCTGGAGTTCAACGTCTACAACGAGGGACTGGTGCGGGAGCGTCAGGCGAACGGCCTGGGCGACGACCTGCTGAGCGACCTGATGCGGGCTGAGGTGGGTGGCGAGCATTTGACGCCGCGCGAAATCTCCTCTTACTTCCGGCTGCTGATCGGAGCCGGCAACGAGACGACCCGCAACTCGATTACAGGCGGGATCAAGGCGCTTCTGGATCATCGCGATCAGCTTGACGACCTGGTTGCCAACCCAGAGCTGATTCCATCGGCGGTTGAGGAGATCCTGCGCTGGACGTCGATCGTGATCCAGTTCCAGCGGACGGTGACGGAGGATCTGGAGTTGCGCGGGAAGACGCTGCGCAAGGGCGACTCAATCGTGATGTGGTACCCGTCAGCGAATCGCGACGAAGATGTGTTCGAAGACCCGTACAAGTTTGATATCCGGCGCGATCCGAATGATCACTTCGCGTTCGGCGGGTATGGCGAGCACTTCTGTCTGGGCGCG
>VXTH01000113.1:4019-7495 GCA_009837565.1 Chloroflexota bacterium
TCGCTGGGAGATGCGTTCGATCTTCCACGCGCTGCTGCCGATTTTGCCGAACCTGGAGTTGGCGGGCGAGCCGGAGATGGTGCCTCAGTCGCTGCATGTCGGCGGGATCAAGCGCCAAATGGTCCGCTACCGGGCGCAATAGTCACATACAGTGGCGGGGATGCACTTCCCCAAACCTCTGGCGTTTGCTGTAGCGGTTGTTGTCGCGATCCTGGCGGTCGGAGTTGCGGTTCTGGCTGTCAATGTCGGCAGCGCTCAGGACCCTGAGTCGGCTCAGCCGAGCTATGAGTTCAGTGGGCAGATTCTGACCCGGGTTGATGAGTTTGGGCGGTTGGAACTCTGCCTGCGCACCGAGGACGGTCAGGTGTTGTGTCCGGAGGCGCGCTTCGTCCGGCCGGATCGGGCGAGGACGGATCGCTGGATCGCGAGCAGCGAGGTCGAGTGGACGGCGGCGATTGAGCCTGAGCGAATCGTGTACCCGATTCGTGAAGGATCGGGGATTGGTTCGTCGGCGACGTGCGAGATTGACGCGGAGCGGATGCTGTCCGCCACCTGGTAGGTCGAAACGTCGCGGTCGCGGGCGACGGCGTTTCATATCGGCGAAGGTCGGTTCATCACCGCGTATCACGCGGCAAATGGGAAGCCTCCGTTCGTTTCGTTGATCCACGGCGAGCGGACGATTGGCGCGGTCGTGCTGGGGACCGACCCCCAGTTTGACCTGGCGCTGCTGGAGGTGGTGAATCCGGAGCTGGTGTCGGACGTTCCGGCGATGCGGCTGCGAGCGCCGACCTCTGACGATGTGGGGCAGCCGGTGTACGTGGTGGGGTATCCGGGAGGCGAGGCGTTGACGTTCTCGGGCGGCGGGACGGTGATCCAGGTCTGGGACGACAACATCCAGACCAGCAGCGCGATCCGTAGCGGCAACAGTGGCGGGCCGATGTTCGACGCCTGCGGCGACGTGATCGGCGTGTTGTGGGCGGGCAGTTCGTCGTGGGCGTACACGTTTTCGGGTCAGGCGCTGCTGAAGTCGCTGAAGCGGATTCGCGACCAGTGGCCGACGATGCCGCGACTGCCCGAGCATCTGCCCGCGACGCTCCGAGCGGCCGACCGACTGGTCTGGCACTACGGCCCGGAGCCGCCGCAGGATGTGGACTGCTCGGAGCTTGACGCCGACTGGTGGATTGGCGTCTCCGGGATTGCCGATGAGGCAGAGGTGCGGGCCGATCTGGAGCGCAGCGGCTGGCGGCAAGTCGGCGTGTGCGGGGCGGATGGACCGGAGGATTTCGACAACGGGTACACGTACGTCGCGGCGCTGAGACCGGTGGATCCGTTTGCAGCGCTGCCAGAGGACTGTTCCGGGGACGGCGTGTTCTTCGTCGACACGGTGCTGTTTGACGATCCGCAAGCGTTTGGTTCGATCCGGCTGACGACCAACGGACTGGGCCCGCTGTGCCCCGATATGCGGCGTTATTCGTTGCTGATTGCCTTTGACGATCCGCTCGTCGCGGGCTCGGACCTCGGGGCGACTCTGGTGGGCGCGGATGGGTCGTTGCAGGTCGGTCGCTGGCAACAGCGATCGTTTGCGAGCCTGGACGGGGCTCCGGACCGGTTGGTGACCACGTTCTGGCAAGAGTGGACGGCGCCGGCGGACTTTGAACCGGTCGCGTTGCGGCTGGCGCTGGGCGCCAACCGGCTGTTGCTTCCACTGCGACCGGGACTGCCTCAAGCGTCGGCGGTGGGAACGCAGCTCGCGACCATCGAGCAACGCGCCCAGATCGTGGTCCGGATTGACGGCGAGAGCGGAGCGGTGCGGACATGCCTGCGAATGCCGGACGGTGTGTATTGTTCGCCGGACGGCGGAGTGGTGGACTATCCGGGACACGTGGGTCGGTGGCGGGAGTCGTCGCCGATCGGCTGGACCACGACCGTGCCGACCGAGCTGACCGCGCTGCCGCAACACGTGAGTCAGCCGGTCCTGAGCTGCGCATACCAGGGTCCGGAGCACTTCTTCGCCTGGCAGCTCAACTCTTTGGCCGGCAGCGGTACGGCTGTGTATGTCGGCGACCGACAGTTCGTCGTCAACGGAGCGCAGGTTCCGGACGGCGCGCCCTGGGGTGTCGTCTCTCGAGGTGCGCAATCGCACGCAGTGATCCGCGTCGCGCACGATCCACGCAACGACCTGGCGCTGGGCGAGCTGGTCGACACGGAGGCGGACGTCGAGCTAGGCCGCGCCGCCAGAATCGGATCCACCGGCGAGGACATGGTCGGCGGCAACGTGTATCTGCTCTCGTATCCGTCGGGCAACGCCGAGCGGTTCCACCTGACCGTGCTGGAAGTGACGTCCGTCACCGACCGCGTGTTCCGGGTCGATCCGACAGGCATCCGGCGCCACGGCGCGCCCCTGGTCGACCTCTGCACTCATGAGTTGGTCGGCATTTCGATTGGTGGAGATGACCTGTTGCGGGCTGAGACGGTCGCGGGATCGCTTGAGCTGATGCGCAGCGAGGCTGAGCGACCCTACTTTGTCCAGGATGGTCCACCCGCCCACGGGATGGCCGCCGTTCTTGGGCAGCCTCTGTATGCCGGACCGGTTCAGCCGCAGTTTTCGGGGCGAATCTGCGCCATTCATCCTTCGGAGCGGTATGAGCAGCACTACGCGGTGTATGCGTCCAACGTGGATGATCCGGACGTCTGGCGGGTCTACGAGCAGGACGGCTCCCGGCCCGCCACGTGCGATTTCGGCGACAAAATCTTCATCGTCGAATATCGCGCGGACGAGCCGCCGGAGGCGGTCTGTATCGAGCCGCGGCGTCCGCTCTCGCCGGTCTCCACCGTTGAAGTGGAGCTTGAGGCGCCGGACGGGGTCGAACTACTGCTGCTCCGGGAGTTCGTGCGTGACGATTGTCCGGGTCTGTCGACGTTGGAGCAGTCGCGGTGGTTCTCGACGCACTACTTCAAGCTGAGAAACACGGGTCGGCACGACTTCGAGGACATGACGGTGCGGGTCTACAACGAGGAAGACCAGCGCTACATTCCGAGGCGCGATGTGGTCAGCTTCGCCGATGCTGACGTCCGGGCCTGGCGGGTGCGGGTGCGGGATGGCGCGCCGGTGAAGATCGTGGTGACGGTGCGGTAGGGGTCGCGGGCGACAGCGCCCGGAGTACCTTATCCCCGGGACTGATGAACATGCTGCGCAATCACATTAGCCCAGGGGTTGTCATTCTGTGTCTAGGGGTCACGCTTGCCGCGGTCCTCTCTTTCACCTTGGTTGGAGCAGAGGAACCCCCGGATGAACCGGTGATCGCGGACGCCGCCGCTGGTATCGGAGGCGCGCGGCATCCAGTTGCGGCGAGGATTCTGACCCGCGTGCTCAGCAACGGCACGGTTGAGGTGTGTCTGCTGACCGATCGCCTGCAAGTGCTTTGTCCCGAGCTACGCACGTTCCACCCGGATCGGGTGCGCAAGGACCACTGGAT
>VXTH01000146.1:0-7492 GCA_009837565.1 Chloroflexota bacterium
CCGCCCTTCATTTGCGCCTGCGAGGTTCGTTCTAGCGACCGATAATCAGCGAAACCGACGTTGTGCCGGAGCCTCCGATGTTGAGAGTTGCTGCTCGGCTGGCGCCTTCGACCTGGTAGTCGCCGGCGTTGCCAGTGACCTGCTTCCAGGCGTCAAGGGCCTGCCGCACGCCAGTCGCGCCGACAGGGTGGCCGCCACCGATCAGACCGCCGGACGGGTTCATCGGGATATCGCCGTTGAAGTCGATGCGCCCATCCTCGATCGCTTCGTAGCACTTGCCCGGCTCGGTGATGCCGAAGTGGTCGATCGCCATGTAGTGGCTGGTGGTGAAGCAATCATGGGTCTCGATCGCGTCGAGGTCAGCGTGGCCGTCGATGCCGGCGCGGTCATATGCGTCGGTGATCGCCCGGCGGGTATGAGGCAGGACGTACTCGTCACCCTGCGCCTGGGAGATCTTCTCGTCGAAGGTCAATGCGGCGGTGTGGTGGCCCCAGCCCTGCAGGGTTGGGACGTCGGCGAGGTCAATGCCGCGCGCCTCGGCCCATTCGGCGGCCCGTTCTTCGTTGGCGAGGATCAGCGCGGCGGCGCCGTCGGTGATCTGGGAGCAGTCGCGCAGCAACAGCCGACCCGTGATCGGCGCGACGTACTTGCCTTCCGACAAATCAGACGGCACATCGCCGAGCCACTTGCGGGTCTGCGCCGCAGAGTTGCGCTGCGCGTTCTCGTAGTTGAGCTCGGCCAGGCGCTGCAGGTGGGCCGGGTCCAGACCGTAGCGATCGTCGTAGACATCGCCCAGCCGGCCAAAGAGCTTGGGGAAGGGCAGCTCGACGCCTTCCGCTTCGAGTTCGTACCAGCCGGCGGTGCCAAGGAAGTCCCCGCCCTCGACCGGGCTGACGGTCTTCATCTGTTCGACGCCGAGCACCAGCGCGGTGCCGTAGCGCTCGGCCTCAAGCTCGGCCGATGCCATCAGGATCGAGATGCTGCCGGAAGCGCAAGCAGCCTCGTGGCGAGACGTCGGCAGGCCGCCGAAGTCAGGACTGATCTCGGCGAAAAAGCCGCCCATCTGCCCCTGCTTGGAGTAGAGCTCGCCGGCGAAGTTGCCAACGTGTGCGGTGTCGATGTCGCCGGGCTCCATCGAGACGGCGTCGAGCGCGCCATAGACGGACTCTGCCATCACGTCGCGCAGGTTGTGTTCCTCCTTACGCCAGTTGCGGGCGAAGTCGGACTGGTATCCGCCGAGAATGTACGTTTTGGGCATGGTTACTCCAGGTTGGTTGCGGTCTCAAGGCAGGGTATCAGGCCAGGGGTCGTAGCTTCTCTACGAGTTGCTGCACATCGCGGATGCCGACGGACACTTCTGCCTCGTTATAGAAGTCCTCATAGAAGTTCCTGTGTAGGTTCTGCGCGGCAGTAAACAAGAGGCGAATCTCGTTGTCGCCGAGTTCGTCGGCAAGGCGCTTGTTGGCTCGGCGAAGCGCTGCATGGCTTTGGTGTGACCAACCGCGCTTGATGCAGACTGCTTTGGTGATCTGTGCGGCAGCACCCCACGCCTTCTCGGCCGCCTGGCGGAAATCGCCGGCAATGAGCTCTGTGTCCGCCTGTTCCAGAAGATGGAGGCTTGCTTCGTGGTAGCTCTCGGCCATTGCGCACTCAGCTCCTACTGCTGGGTGCCATGCTACGTCAGCTCGAATCCGCGTTCGGGATAACGCAAACCCGTCGGGTTTCAGCTAGTAGCCGCGGAACACGGATGGCCGCTTCTCACGCCAGCTTCGACGGCCCTCGTCGGCGTCGTCGGTGTAGCGATAGCGGTCGGAGACCTGGACCTCGTGGGCGAGGCTGTCCTTGAGCGAGTGCTCGGCGGAGTAGTCGATCATCTCCTTGAAGGCGGAGATGTTGAGGGTGGGCAGCCTGGTCAGGTTGTCGATGTAGTTGGCGGCCTCGCGGTCGAAGTCTTCCAGCGGCCAGACCCGGTTGGCCCAGCCGCACTGGAGCGCCTCCTCGGCAAACATGTGGCGGCCGGTCATCAGCAGTTCGAGTGCGCGTCCACGACCCATGATTCGCGGGGCGAACCAGGTCGTGCCGCCGTTCATGCCGATAGCGCGCTGGGCTCGGTGGTCCCCGACCTCAAGGTTGTCGGCGCAGAGCCGGATGTCACAGGCGCAGGCGATCTCCCAACCGTGCCCGAGCGCCCAGCCATTGATCAGTGCGACGACCGGTTTCTTCAGGTCGCGCAGCGAGACCAGGAAGGGATGGTGGACCGTGATCGAGGAGTCGATTCCAGGTGTTGGTTCCATGCCGTAGAGGTCGTCGCCGGAGCAGAAGGCCTGCTGACCGGCGCCGCGCAGGGTGACGACCCGGATGTCGGGCCTGGCTGCTGCGAAGTCGACCAGCGACTGCATTTCGCGCAGCAGGCGGAACGAGAGCGCATTCAAGCGCTCGGGACGATTCAAGGTGATCGCGAGCACTCCCTCGTCGCTGATATCCCAGATTGTGACCTGCCATTCCCCGTCGGCGAGCGGCGTTGGCGCGTCGGGCCAGGATTCGTGGGTTGACATGGGTCGGCCTTTCAGATGGCGAGGCGGGATGGGATGTGAATGCTATTGATGGCAAGTCTAAGGCGGCTCGTGAATTGACAGTAAAACCATGCAGATTTGAACGCGCCGGACTCGTCGGTCGACGGTGCTGTGAAGAGCGGTGCGTACACTGAAATTGTGATGATCGGCCCCCGAATCCGCTTGCATGTGCGGTTCGTCGCTCTGTTCGCCGTGGTCGTGTTGTCGGCCTGGGCGTCGTCGGTCTGGCCCGAATCGTCTTCGGCCAACTCTCAGCGGGTCCTGTCGGTGACCGCATATCCATTGGCTGTCGAGGCGCGCGGGGGCGAATCTCGAATCACGGTTCGCATTCCTGTTGAAGCCGCTGGCGATCAATCCCGCGTCTCACTGTCGACCAAGTTGGGTGCTTTCGGCTCGGCCAGTGGTCCACCAGTGATCGACGCGCGACTGTTCGACGTGGGCAATGGCCTATTGGGCGCTTCAGCGATTCTTGTTGGAGACGGTCGCACGGGTTCCACCGTCGTCCAGGCTCAGGTCGGTTCGCTCGTCGATACCGTCACCATTCGATTCGTGGGCGTGACGACTACGATTCGTCTCGACGAGCCAGATAACCGAGCGCGACTGGATGCGACTGAGCCGCACCTGATTCGGTTGGCCGCCGCGGACAGCACCGGGTTGGGCGCGCCGTCGTCGCAAATCTTTCTCGAGATAGTGGAGGCGCCGACGGGTGCAACCTTACGCAGCGGTGCGACAACGTCGACGACATCACTCCCGATCACGACGAATGTCAGCGGCCGAGCGTCGGTGTTCCTGTCGTCGGACCCCGGTGACGTCACGATCAGGGCGACGAGCGGGGTGGCGTCACTGACGATGCAGTTCCAGCTCTATGGAGCGCCAGATCGCTTGAGGTTGGTTCCGATCTCTGAGCCGGCCATGGAGTTCGGCAGCATTGGAGACGCAGGCTCGATCCAGGTGTTGCTGCAAGATGAACGTGGACAGGGAGTCCCGAACGAGCGGATCGTGTTCAGCGCCGAAAGCGGTCTCGTCGTGCGTTGGGACGGTGACGGCGAGTCGCAGGTCACCGATGATTCCGGAACCGCGCGCGTGCACCTGGATAGCCGAAGCGCGCGGTTGGGTGTGTCGACCGTTTCGGCGACGTGGTTCGGCGGTGGAGGCACGCTCGGCCACAGTCTGCCCGTCAGGGTGACCGGTACGCCGACCACGCTGTACCTATGGGCAGAGGTCACGCGGGCTGAGGTCGATGAGGTGCTGATCGAAGAGTTTGCCTCGACGACGCGATATCGCCTGTACGCCGAAGTGGTCGACCGGCTCGGCCAGCGGGTAGCGGGTACGTACCAGGTCCGCTGGTGGCCGGTCGTATCCCGAGCCGGGGCGCAGGTGTATCCGCAAGTCAGTGAGACCAGAGACGGCGTGGCGACAGCGATCTTCGACTTGCAGCACGTTGACGGCAGGCCGTATCCCGAATCGACCTCCGTGCAGGCCTGGTTGATTGCCAAAGCGCAGGTCAACAACAACGGGCTCATTGGAAATCTGCTGGGTCCGGGAGAGCCGCTACGCGCCCGCTGGAATGATCTGACCTGGTTGGGGCCGGAGATTCCCGTGAGTGAGGCGGTCGCCGGTATCTCGAGCGTGGTCTCGGCAGCCTGGTTGCGGACCGAAGCTGGGGGCTGGCAGGCCTGGTTCACCGCCGACGTCCCTGGGGCCGTCGACTTTACCCTCAGCCCCGGCGATCGGTTCTACCTCGTGTTGCGCTCGGCGGCACTACTGGAGAACGTGCAGCGACGCTAAGCGTCGCAGGTGGCCGCAACGCCAACCCGTCATAGAGTGAGTCTGTGATGCTCCGCAGCGTCTGGGTCGTCGTACTCTTCCTGCTCGTCGCCGGACTGGTTCTGCTCGCCGCTCAAGTCTCCGCCCAATCCCTGCAGGAGTGGGTCGTGACTTCGAGCGCCGATTCGGGTCAGGGCACGCTGCGCTGGGCGATCGATGGTGCGAACGACTCGCCCGGTGACGATGTGATTCGCTTCAGCGGTGCGATGACCATCCGGCCGCGTTCGGCGCTACCGGCGCTCAGCGGCGAGAACATTTCAATCGATGGGTCGAGCGGCGATGTGTCGCACGACGTCGCCCCGCGAATCTGGATTGATGGCGCTCGCGCCGGCGACGCTGCCGGCGTTGAGATCGTCGCAGCCGGCAGCCTGGTGCGCGGCATCGGTGTTTTCGGATTCGAGCGCTACGGAATCGGGGTGATAGGCGTCGAAGCGAGTCAGGTCACGATCGACGGCAACTGGATTGGGCTGCGACCCGACGGCACGGCATCGGCAAATCGACTCAGTGGGGTTGCAGGCATCGGCGGGGCTAGCGGGGCGCGGGTGTCGAACAATCGAATCGCCGGCAACAGCGTGCAAGAACGGACCGGACACGGCATTGTGATCGGTGGTGGAGGCAGCGTTGACGCGGTCGTGTCCGGCAACGTGATCGGGATCAGCGGACACGGCTCGCCGCTGCCCAACGATGATGGAATCCTGGTCGTCGACTCTGCCCAGGCGACGATCCGTGACAACACGATTGGCAATAGCAGGGTGGCGGGGATTGAGTTGCGGGACACGCGCGAGGTGATCGAAGTCGACGGGAATCGGATCGGAATCAGACGCGACGGCGCGGTGGCTGCCAACGATGTGGGTCTGTTCCTGGGCCCGGGTTCGGCGTTGGCTCGTGTTGGCATTCGGGAGGCCAATCTTGTGGCCGGCAACCGAGTGGGGATCGCCGTCGAACAGGGCGCTCGCGAGGCGCAGATCGGAAACAACTGGGTCGGCCTGGCCCCGCGCGATCCATTGGAACCAGTAACGCCACTGGCCTTGCCCAACGCAGTGATCAGGCCAAACCGTGAGCGAGGCATCTCGGTTATTGCCGGAGCAGCCAAGATTGAGCTACGCAACAACGTTGTGGCAGCAGGCGACTTCGGCGTCGTCGTTGACGACGTGAACACCACACGTGTGAGCCTGACTCGCAACGTTGTTGCCGGCGCTCGCCAGGGACCGACCGAGGCGGCGATTGATATTCGCGCCGGGACCGAGATCACGATCGGCGGCGATGCAGGATTCGGCAATCACGTTTGCGGCGCGGAGTTCGGGATTCGACTAGCGAATACCGAAGAGCCGAAGGTGCACTCGAACTCCGTGGGCGCCAGCGTCGCGTCCCGGGTCAGGTTCGACAGCGACGAACGGCTGACCTGGGCGATTCGCCTCGACGACGGCGTTGTGCGGGCTCAGGTCAGCGGCAACCTGATTAGTGACTCGTCGGGAGCGGGGATTTCGGTTGTCGGGTCGAACTCTCAGGACAATCTGCTGATTGGCGCCGTGTCGTCGCGGACTACGTTGGGCCAAAATCAGTTCTCGGGAAACAACCTGGACATCGACCTTGGCGCGGATGGTCCGACAGAGAACGATCTGCGTGATCGTGATAATGGACCGAATCGCCTGCTCAACCATCCGGTGCTGGTTGAACACACGCTGAGGCGAATCAGCGCCGGCAATTACCGGTCGACGTTCAGGGGAACGGCGACTCCGGGCAGCCGGGTGCATATCTTCGTGCTGGACGCCTCAGGCGAACGACAACACGCCAGAAGTCAGCCCGCCAACAGCGGAGGCAAGTGGGAAGTCAGCACGGCCGTGATCCCGTCGGGAGCGGTCCGAGCGCTCGCGGTGACGACGGCCGGGGCGACATCCGAGTTCTCTCCAGCGTTCCTGCCCTCGCAGCGTGTGAAACTTGTCGGCGGTGTGAACTGGTTCGCCTGGACTGGTCCGGCGATGGGCATCGAAGAGGCGATGTCGCCGCTGTTGCGGCGGTTGGAGACCGTCTGGGTCTGGAAGTCAGCGGAGGAACGCTGGGTCGGCTGGTCGCCGCCGGTGTCATCTGCGCCATCCGACCGGCACGGCGGTCTGCAGATGTTGGAGACGGGCGATGTCGTCAGGATGCAGCTGTCATCTCGTGCCTCGGGCGACTTCTTCGTCCCTGCGGGAGGCGTAATCGAACGGCCGACGGTGCCGGCCCTGAAGCAGGGCTTCAACAGCGTGACCTGGTTGGGACGTGGGGTCGACTCACTTGACGCGCTCGCGGAGATCGACGCGGCGCAATCCGGCTTGATCGGCAACGTCTGGCAGTGGGATGGCGATTCCTGGGCGTTGATCTGGCCGCGATTGAGGCGGGCATGGGATCCCGGTTGGTGGGCGTTCCCGGCCCTCTGGATCCGAGCCATCCGCGACGGGGAGTTGACTCTCCCCTAGTGCCCGCGCCCGAAGCATGCAGCGAGCCGCTATGCGCCGTCGTCGGATGTGAGGGTCTCCACGGCGATCAGCACGACGATCGCTCGTTCGCCCTCCTGGGAGATTCTCAACTCGCCCCGGAACGCTGGATTATCGGCGTCGCGGAAGGTGATGAAATCAACGCCCGCGCGCTGGGGGTCGGCAGTCACGCGCCAGGGATCGGTGTCGAGCTTCGAACGGAACCAGTTGAACAGATCGTCGGCTTCCTCCTCTTCGGTCTGCCAGCCGACGATCAGTTCGCGCCGATTCTGTGTATCGGTGAAAGCCGAACCAAGCAGGTCGAGGGCTTCATGCTCCGGGAAACTGGGCGGGAGTTCGTCGACCAGACCCTGCACTCGCACATCGGCGATTGCCGTGCGGTCTGAGATCAGCAGGTAGTTGCGGAACAGTCGCTGGGCGGCCAGTCGTTCCTCGTCGTCGCTGTTGTCACATGCTGCTGCGAATCCGCCAACCAGCGTGATCAGCAGGATCAAGATGATCGGGATTCGTCTGGTCATGGGCGGTCTCTCGAGCGCTGGACTGCGATGAGGATCCGCAGCGTATGGGGTGGACGGTGGGATTCGAACCCACGAATACCAGGGCCACAACCTGGCGCCT
>VXTH01000118.1:0-7424 GCA_009837565.1 Chloroflexota bacterium
CAACATTCGTGTTTCATCGTTGAGCAACTCGCCGATCCGGCGCAGCGCCCAGGGATGGGCGATCAGCCGGCGGACGTTGAGGTAGACCGGTGAACCGAGGGTGGCACCGAGGTCGAAGTCGCCGAACATGATTCCGCCCGAGTCCCACAGGGCCCGCGCCAACCAGAGGTTGCCGGGTTCATCGCCTTGCGGCGTCCAGGCGGCCCGACCGGAGTCCGACATCAGCCGCCCACCGAGTTGGGCAGCGACTCGCCGACGAGTCCGGCGCGCAGATTGGCGACCGCCATATCGGCCATCTTGCCTCGCGTTGCCATCGATGCCGAGCCGATGTGCGGCAACACAACTACGTTGTCCATGCTCAACAAGGGCGATTCCATCGACAAGGGTTCCACTGCGGTGACGTCCAGGCCGGCTCCGCCGATTTGGCCGCCCTGCAATGCTTCAACCAGCGCGTCTTCGTCCACGATTGGACCGCGCGCGGTGTTGACCAGGACGGCGCCCGGTTTCATCAGTTCAAACGCTCTCGCGTTGATCAGATCGCGGGTGTCGTCGGTCAGGGCGATGCTGACGCAGACGAAGTCCGCCTGCGACAACACCTGGTCAAACTCGCACTGCTGGGCGCCGACGGCTGACGCCTCCTCGGGCCGGGGAGATCGGTTCCAGCACAGCACTCGCATGCCGAACCCCTGGGCGCGGCGCGCGATGGCCTGACCGATCGCGCCAAAGCCGATGATGCCCAGCGTCGATCCATACACGTCGATTCCGGCCATCTGGGTCGGGGTCCAGGTCTGCCATTGCCCGTCTTTGACGTACTCCGCTGCCTCGACCACGCGCCGGGCCGAGGCGAGAATTAGCGCCCAGGCCATGTCGGCTGTGGTCTCGGTCAGCACGCCTGGCGTGTTCCCCACGGGAATCCCCCGTGCTGCGCAGGCGGCGACATCGACATTGTCCACGCCGACCGCCATCTGCGAGACGACCTTGAGCTGCGCGCCCGCCGCGTCCAATACCGCGCCGTCGATGCTGTCGGTGATCAGGCAGACCAGTCCGTCGACGCCGGCCACGTGCCGGAGCAATTCGCTCCGTGATGGCGGGAAATCTCCCGGCCACACGTCGAGCTCGAATGCCGGATCGTCGCGCAGATCGGCAAATCCCCGGCCGGGGAGTTCACGAGTTATGAACACCCGATACGGCGCCGTCATACACAGCCTCCCGTTTCACGGTCAAGATAGTGGGGACAGGGCTGGATGACGAACCGGGTCTGTCAAGGTGTATCAGGTCGACGGATGATTCGCTCACTGTTCATCGTGTTCATTGTGCCATTGATGGGCGTTGGCATCCTGGTCGCGGCGTGCGCTTCGAGTGAGCGGTTGAGTGTCTCGGAGTACGCCGAGTTCTGCGCTGATGGCGTCGCCAGCGCCCGGACGCTGATTGAACCGGAGTCCGTTACCTGGGGCGACCTCGTCCGGCTCGGAGAGCCTTCGTTGCAGCGCTTGAGAGCTGTGGAGCCGCCGGACGAGCTGGCGGAGTTCCACCGGGCTTCAATCAAGACGCTGGATTTCGTCGTCGGTGTGGCTGAAGAGCAGCCTGCTGAGGAGCTTGCCAATCCGCTTGCCTTCGGCCTGAACGCGGTTCGCATTGCGACTCAACTGTCGCGCGCGATCGATGCGCTGGACCCGTCGATTCGGGCGACGTTGCGGCGGGCCGGCTGCCTGTAGCGGTCCTCATGCCCGCTCCGGCAGTCGGCGGATGATCAGCAGGCCGATCGGTCCGAGGGCGAATCCCAGGAGTCCGCCGAGTTGTCCGGGCCAGCCTCTACGCGATGCGAAGGCGGCGCCGCCGGCTCCGCAGGCGAACCAGACCAGCATTGCTCCGCCCAACAGGGCGGCGGCCGCGCCGACGATGACCAGTCCGAGGAAGACGACGCTGCCAAGCAGGTAGACGGGGAATCCGACGATGCCCCAGAAGAGTCGGCTCCACCAGGGTCCGCTGGAACGCTCCCTGGGGTGGCTCCAGGACCAAGCTTCGGTGCGCCAGGTCTGGGCCTTGCCGCTGAACTCCTTGCCCCAGCGCCCTCCACGTTGGCGGCCCCACTCCGCCCAGTCGGTCACAGAGTCCGGTTGGACGACTTCCTCTGGCTCTGTCATGCGCCGATGCTACTCCAATGACTCAGCCCGCTGAGCCACCTGATCAATTCGCATCTGGCGCTGATTCGGTTCGACGCCAGAGGCGAAGTTCGGCTGGTAGTCCGACTGCCGACCCTCGATCTGGGCCGTGTGCTGGCGGTCGTGGCGGTAGAAGGAGCGCAGATACTGCATTACCGTCAGCTCGCCGAAGCCGGGCGTGACGGCGGTGTGGGAGAACTGTTGCAGGAGAAGCGAGCGGATGAAGTGATTGGTCCGCTCACGCTCTTCGATCAACGTGTCCAACAGCTCGCGGACAGAGTGGTCAGGCGCATGCTCAATCGGAACGTCGACGGGAATGCCGCGGACGGTGCTGACGTCGGCTCCGCTTTCGACCAGCGCGGCTCGGCACCAGGAGATGTAGCCGCGCTCCATTTCCATCAGATGGGCGAGCTGCTCCTTGGCCGTCCACTGCTCCTCGCCGACGGCGTCGACGGGCACCCGATCGGCGTCGTCGCCGCGCAGGCCCTCAGCGGCGGTGATTAGCTTGCCGCGCTCCAGGGCCATCTTCGCAAGCAGCGCCTCGACATCGTCCGGCGTGTAGGTCGGCGGCGTGGCCATGATCGGTCTCCGATTCTCCGTCGTTGTCAATCCGCTGACGCCAGCGCCCGCCGGATCTGCTCCAGATGGGCGTGGTCATGCTCGATGTTCTTCTGGACCAAGATCTCAACCGTGTAGCGATCGTGCTCCTCGTGGCGGCCGGAGCGCGACCAGTCGTTGTCCGAGATCTGTTCGAGGATGGCGCCGCTGGAGGCGCGCAGCGCGAAGAAGGTCGCTACCGAGGATTCGATCTCGCGGTCGTAGTGCAGCCGCTCGGTGAAGAGCAGTTCGTCGAAGGGGACAATCAGGGGCGAGTCATGGGCGAGCATCTGTCGGAGGCGCATGGCGTCGGCGACTTCGTTGTCGGCGAGGTGATGGACGATCTGGCGGACCGACCACTCACCCGGGCGTTCGCGCGACTCCAACTGATCCTCGGACAGTTCCCCGAGCACGAGTTCGATTTCGGAGGTCGACTCGAGGTACGCAACCAACAGTTCTGGACGTTCGGCGGGATGTTGGCTCATCTGGCATGTCCTAGCAGGTGCCGGTGAGGGCGTAGCGGATCTGATCGACGTGTTGTTCGATGTGCCGCACGCTGGCTTCGAGCCATTCCTCGACGCTGCGGGATCGGGCCACCGGCATGGGACGCGGCTGGGTCCACTCTTCTTCGCTTAGCGAGCCGAGGATCGAGCAGGCCGACTCGACCAACCCGTCCACCGTCCTCAACGCCGGACCGATCGGGCGCTGGTCGTTGCGCAGCCGCTTCTGCATGGCGTCGCCGTCGATCGGCCACATTTCGACTTCGATGTCGAGCAGCATAAGGCGGAGGCGCAGACCGGCCATGATGGCGATGTCGGACACGTGATGCACGTTCTCGCGCGCGGTCCAGCCTGGCTCGGGGGGCGCGCCGTCGAGCTGGGCGATTGATGATCCGGCAACCGAGTCGGCCAACAGCTTCGGCGCCGCACGGTAGCGGCCCAGCAGATCGGCGCGTTGCTCAGCGTTCATCCGAGGCGGGCCTTGACCAACCCGGCGAGGCGACGCACTTCCTCATCGTCGAGCGCTCCGGAGGGCTCAGAGTCGCCACGGACGACGCCGAGCACATCACCGGAGGCCCAGCGCAACTCCAGCATGCGCTGCACCGTGTCGCCGTGCTCTGTGCGGATCCATTCGCGCGCCATGAGTCCGCCACGCTCACCAGCGTCTTCGACGCTGACGCCTGCATCGCCGAGGTCCGAGGGTGGATCGGCCTGCAGCGCGTCATTGGCGTGCTCGGAGGAGTCGTACCGGGTCAGTTCGACTTCGACCCGGCGATGTTGCCGGTTGCGGAAGATTGACTGGGCCAGGACCCAGTCCATAAATTCGCCCCAGGATCGCGGCTCGCGGAAACTCTCGCGATATCCGATGATGCGGCCTGCGTCGTCGAGCTGGGTGATCGTGGCTTCCGGGTTGTCGTCGGCCAGCGCGATGTCCTCGGAGGTGATGGCCTCGGCGGTCTGACGGGACAGGCCAGAGGGCAATTCTTCGAGTCGCAGTCCGGCGTCGCGCAAGGCCGGGACGCCTTCGGCGGCCAGCGATCGGCGGCGCTGAGCGCCGCGGATTATGGCCTGCAAGATCGGCACGCCGACCACGAGCAGGATGATGATGATGCCGACGATCAGCCCGGTTGACATGAGCTCAGGCTACTCCCAGCAACGCGGCCAGGGACTCCTGCAGGTCGGACAGATCGTCGAGTGTGACGTCGGCCTCATCGAGGTCGCCCGGTTCCGAGTAGCCGGTTCTGACGGCGACGACTCGCGCGCCGATCGCGTGGCCGGCTTCTATGTCGTGAGCGGTGTCTCCGATCACGACGACGTCGGAGCCGTCGTCGGCGTGTTGCCTGAGGCGTTCGAGGCCGGCGGCGAGCAGTTCGGTGCGGTCGGGATGGTCGTCGCCGAATCCGCCGTCGATGAAGTAGTCCCAGACGCCGAGCGGGGCGAGCTTGGCCTCGGCGGCTCGGCGGAAGTTGCCGGTCCCGAGGCCGACCGTGACGGTCAGGCGGCTGAGGACGTCCAACAGCTCCGACACGCCCGGGCAGAGCCGCGACCGACGTCGCGGCAGCGCCCGGTCCAGTTGCGGCACGTAATGGTCGATGAATCGGGCGAGGTCCTCGGGGGAGCAGTCGCGGCCCTGGTTGGCGAGCGCGGTGGGAACGATCCAGCCATCGGATCGGCCGGCGAAGTTCATCCCTTCCAGGGCGTTGCTGATGCCCCAGAGTTCCTTGAAGGTCCGGGTCATCGCCAGGGTGCCGGCGCCCTGCGAGAGGGAGAGGGTGCCGTCGATGTCGAACATGAGGATGGTCATCGCTGGTTCATTCTTCGAACAGGGCGAAGTCGGTCCAGCCGCCGCGGACGCGGAGTTGGAGGCCGGAGGCGTCGAGGGGAATGTCGTAGACGGCGACGACGTTGATCGTGAGCTGGGGCTGAAGGATTAACGGCGGTGAGTATGCGACCGACTCGGCGGCTCGGGCGTGGCCGAGAGAGAGGGCGGCATCGGCGAGGTAGGCGCGGCCGTCGACGGTGACGAGTTGCAGTCCATCGAGGGGCAGTTCGACGGCCTGCTTGGAGCGGTTGGTCATGGTCAGATGGACGGCGGCGAAGCGCTGGGCCGGCGTTCGCCAGAGGCCCTCGGCGCGGATCTGATCGGGGAAGGTGAGGCCGATGATGGAGACCTCGACCGGGCCGACCTGTTGGGACTCGCCGAACTCGACAGCGACGGTCCTCAGGGCCTCGGGGGCACTGGTCGGCTCTTCGGTGACCTGTTGGTCGTCGTCATCGCCGCCGATCAGATCGCCCAGCCCGCCAGAGACGAAGAGGTAGATGACGACGACGATCACGACCAGCAGGACGAACAGCGCGTAGCGCTGGGTGCCGCTCAATCCGCTCAGCATTGGTGTGGACCGTTCGCGGCGCGGCTCGTCGGGCGCACGTCAGGCGGGATGCTCGATCGGCAAGCCGGCGGCGATCCAGGCGTCGGTGCCGCCCTCGACGTTGTAGAGGTCGGTGAAGCCGAGCGCGGCGGCGAATTCGCAGGCGACGGCGGAGCGCTGGCCCTTGGCGCAGATGAACATGATCGGTTCGTCCTTGCCGCCGGCGATCTGCTCGAGTTCGTCGGCGCGGGTCATGACGGACATGTGCGGCATGAGGGGGGCGCCGGCGGCGTGGCCGTCCTGGTATTCGTCCAGTTCGCGGGTGTCGACCAGGGTGATGCCGGCCTGTCGCTTCTCTTCCGCTTGCTCCACGGAGATTCGCTGAAACGGTTCCTGCTGCGCCATCGTGGGACCTCTCGACTCGGCTCTGTATGCCCTGTTGCGCATCGTATCACCGCGTCGGGTGGGAGGCAGGCTACGAGGGAGCAAACACTCTCTCGGAACAGGAGTGGACGGGAGAGGGAAGGCGGGCACAATGACGCGTTCGTTCGGCGGGAACGGGACCCCCTCAGCCTTCGGCAGCTCCCCCTGCAAGGGGGAGCGAAGAATATAGAGAGGGTTAGCGCATGTTGCGCGGCCGGTAGGTCCCGCGCCTAGCCGCCGGCGGCGGTGGGTTGGAGTTCCTGTCTGTTGTAGTTGCGGAGGAATGTCTCGGCTTGTTGGTTGAGCTGTTCGGGGGTGAGGTCGGCGGGTGGTTGGTTGCGCATTTTTTCTGGCGCGGTCGATGACGCGATTTCCAGTGTTTTACGGGGGATCGGGTGGTTGGAGTGGTTGGGTTTGGAAGATTTTGGTAGGCCGTGGTGAGTGGTGGTCGGCTCTCCTGCCCTTGCGGCTCTGGCCGACTCGGTCGATTTCGCCGGTCTTGGCGATTTGAGAGCGGAGACCAGTTCTTCCTCAGGGAAGTCGAGTTCCGTAGGGAGCTCGGCGGGATCGAGATCGCGGAGATCGGCTCGTTCGCGGAGCTGGGCGGCGAGTCGTCGCGTCTCGCGGAGGAGGATGGCGAGTTCCTGGTTGTGGGCCTCGTGGATGCGGACGAAGTCGATGGGGCTGAGCCGGCCGAACTCTTTGAGCAGGTCGCGTCGCAGGAGCATGCGCAGGCGCCGCTGCATCAGGGCGAGTTGTTCGAGCTGGAAGTCGTCGGTGGACTGCCGGGCGAACTCGCTCCAATGGGTTTCGATCAGCTTGAGATCGGCGAGCACCGTGGAGTGAGAGATGTCGAGTTGTTTGCCGATGTTGCGTAGCGAACGTCCTCTCTGTCGCAGCTCGTGGACTCTGAGGGCGCGTTGTCGTCGTCGGGGTGAGATCTGCATTGTTGTTTCCTTTCTCGGAGAGCACAGACGTTCTGGTCACCATATAGTGAATATGTTCTGAATGGAGAGGCGAGTGTGTCGGGGCGAACGTCCGTTGGCCGAGGGCACGCTGCATAAGAGAGGAGCGTCGGATGTCTGAGATGCGCAACCTGGAGGATCTACAGGAGCAAGCGGAGGTTGAGAAGATTTATCGCGAGGCGGTGGACTCGCTGATCGTGATCATGCTGGCCTATGGCGACATGCCTGACGGGCGGAGTCTGATCCGGGAGTTGATTCACGACTTTCCAGGGTCGACGGCGGCGTTCTGGTTCGGAGTGTTGGAGATGACGGCGGACGCGCTGTCGGATGACGGGCTGGTTCCCGGCGGGTCGGGTGATGGAGAGTGAGGGTGCATGATGACCGGTGGAAAGCTACACTGTGTTGGAC
>VXTH01000225.1:0-7417 GCA_009837565.1 Chloroflexota bacterium
CAGGAAGCGGTCGTGCAGTCGAATCAACCAGCGCACATCCTCCGCCGCATAGCGGCACTGGGCCGACGTCAGCGGTCGCTGCAGCCAGTTGGTCCGCGACTGCGACGGCCCCACGCCGCGACGCAATTCGCGTCCGACCAGCTTGTCGTAGGCGATCGGGTAGTAGTGACCGCTGAACGCCGCCGCGAGTTGCACATCGAACAGGTCGCCTGGAGTCTTGCCAGTCCGCTGCAGACAGAACTGCGCCTCGTGGTCCAGCGAATGCACGATCGTCCGCACCGACGGGTCGGCCATCAGGTCCCAGATTGGCTGGTCGGGCGCCTCCTGGATAAGTTCGGCGAGCGGGTCGATCAGATAAATCTCGTCGCGCGTGGAGACCTGGAGCAGCGCCAACTGCGGTTGGTAGGTGCGTTCCGAGACGAATTCGGTGTCGAGCCCCATCACGCCGTCGTCGCGAATGCGGTCGGCTAGTTCAGCGACATCCTCGTGTCGCTCGAGCAGCTGTCCGGCCGCTGGCAGTCCGCGAGCAGAATCCGATGGGCTCAAGGGCATACGCAGTTGAAGCCTCGTCCGTCAATCCATTCGAGGATAGCGACAAGTCGGTGATACGTCAGCAACAGACTCGTCGACGTCCGCCGCGCCGGCCGCGTGTTACGATCTTCGAAGAGCAGTAATCGGAGCCCGTATGAAGGTCAGAGCCTCAGTCAAGAAGCGCTCCCGCGACGATCAAATCGTGCGCCGCAAGGGCCGCGTCTACATCATCAACAAGAGGAATCCGCGCAACAAGCAGCGCCAGGGCTAGGCGGTCGGCGGCAGCGGAGTACAGGCGGGACGGGTGGCGGACGCCGCGGTGAGTGACCAGTCCCTGTCAGACCTGTCAGACCCCAGGCAAATCGACCGCGCCCAGGCCGCGTTGTCGGCCTGTGGAGTCGACGGCGATGTCTCTGCCGTTCAGCGGCTCAAGGGTCAGTCCCACGAGAGCTGGCGTGTCGAACGACGCGACGCACCGCCGGTTGTGCTTAGGATCGAGCCGGCCCGTGGCATCCTCCCGCCTTACGACCTCCCGGCGGAAGCTCGGCTGCTCCAGCTACTCGCCCGGGCCGGTATCCCCGTCCCGGAGGTACTCGGCGTCTGCGAGGCTCTCGACTCACCAGAGTTGGCAGGCCGCGCCTGCATCGTCATCGAGTGGGTCGATGGCGATGTGCTGATCAGAGGCCAACTGCAGCCCGACGCCGCCCGCGCCTACTGCGAAACGCTGCGCCAGATCCACACGCTCGATTGGAGAGCGGGCGGACTCGACTGGCTGCCGACACCGCCCGCGTCGGGACCGGCGCTTCGCGAACGGGCCGAGATACTTCAGCGCCTGCAATCATTCGGCGTCGCCGACCTCCCCCACATCAAGCGCCTGCGCGAAGCGCTCGACGGCCGCGCCCCGGACAGTCCGGCCCCCATGCTCGTCCACGGCGACGTCAACTTCGGCAACGTCATCCTGCATCCGGGAGACCCGCAGACTCCGCCGCAGGTGGCCGCCGTCCTCGACTGGGAACAGGCGCACCTGGGCGATCCTCTCTCCGACTGGGGCCGGCTCGCCGCCGAAGACCTGCTCGGCAACCTCGACCTCTCGGCGGGAGCGCGGCAGGTCATGACCGAAACGCTCAACAGCTACGGCCGAAGCGAGCACGACCTTCACTACTGGACCATCCACCAGCTCTACAAGCACTCCTCAGCCACCGGAGCCCTGATCGTCCTCCGAGGCTGGGACCCAGACCAGATCGCCGCCATGTACGAGGAGCCGACTAACCGCTTGTTGTCCCGGTAGGGCTGGATTGAGTCTGCCCTTAGACTCCGCGGTATGCCTGACGACATTCAGTGGCTCGTCCCCCTGCCCGAGATCAAATCTCGCTATGGGACCAATTTGATCTTCGGCGAACACTTCACCGAGATCTCCCGCGGTCGCACCGTGCTGGAAATGCCGATCACCGCGACCACGGCCGGCGGCGCCAGGGGAGGCGTCCACGGCGGCGTGCTCGCATCGCTGGCAGACATCGGCGTCGTCGCCGCAGTGCTCTCAACCTGCCGCGTGGGCGAGCAGATGCAGGGTACGTCCGAGCTGAACATCTCCTACCTGCGACCGGCGGTCGGCTCAAAGGTCCGGGTCGAATCGAACGTGATCAAGAAGGGCCGCACGCTGGCCGTCGGCGACGTCGACCTGCTCAGCGATCAGGGCAAATTAATCGCCAAGGCCCGAGTCACCTACTCAATCTCACAGACCGGCTAAGCCGATGGAACTTGAGCTAACGCCGACGCTGGCGACCGAGGCGCTGCAATCCTGCGGGGTCGGCGGACAAGCGGTCCATGCCGAACGACTGGATGGCGGCGTCTCCAACCTGACCTGGCAGATCGGGCGAGACGACGGCCCACCCGTGGTGCTGCGGTTGGAACGCAAAGTCGGCATCTTCCAGCCCTACAACGTACGCCGCGAGGCGCGAGTGATCCGCTGCCTGGAGCCATCGCCGATTCCCGTCCCGCGAATGCTGGGCGAGTGCGGCGATGACTCGCCGCTGGGTGCGCCATTCATCGTGATGTCGTGGTTGGACTACCCACACATGGGCATGGTCCCGATGACGGCTGAGGTCATTGACAGCTACCGAGCAATGGTGGAATCAATCCATGCACAGGAGTGGCGCTCGCTGGATCTGGACTTTCTCGATCCTCCGGCAGCCGGGAGCGAAGCAGCGCTGCGCGACCTCGAAGCGGTGAACGCCAGGGCAGTCGCCTTCAACTGTCAGCACGACAACCTGATCGCCGATCTCCGCGCCGCCCTCAATCGGAACCTGCCCGACAGCCCTGAGCCTCGGCTCTGCCACGGCGACATAAACGTCTTCAACTACCTGGTCGACGAAGACGGCTCGATCGCCGGCGTCGTGGATTGGGAGCAGGCCCAGCTTGGCGATCCGCTTTCGGACTGGGGCCTGATCACGGCCCTCGCCTCACTCAAGGGTCTCAATGCCCCGCCCGAGGAGCACCCCTTCGCCGCTCCCGCCTTCGAGCGCTCCGGTCGACAAGCCCATGACCTCCGCTACTGGATGCTCCACCAGATCTACAAGCTGGCCGTCATCCACCGAATCTGGTCCGAAATCGGAGACGCCCCACCCTGGTACACATGGTCCGACGTCGAGCGCGTCTCCGAAAGCGCCCTCATGTACCTCGGCGAGTAGCTATCCCGCCAACGATCCCAGGTGCTCCACGCCGTGCAGCATGCTGCGCTCGGTGGGCGTCGCGAGTGAGACCAGCCGGCGCGCCCCGGCCTCGGCGTACTGCTCTACTGCTTCAGCGGTGAGACGCGCCGGCGGAGTGATCGTGATCTCCAGCTCTCCCATCGCTTCTGGACGACCGACCTGCTCCGAAAGTTCGTGCAGCCTGCGAACATAGTCAGCCGTCTGCTCCGGATCCTGCATCCACCCGTACCACCCCTGACCTCGCTCGGCAGCTCGCTTGAGCGCCGCTTCGGAGTGTCCGCCGATGTGGATCGGCACTCCGCCGGGACTGGTCGGTCTGGGGTGCGCATCGATCCCGCTGAACTGCCAGAACTGCCCGTCGAAGCTGGGATCTTCCTCGTTCCACAGCGCGCGCATGGCGTCGATCGCCTCGTCCGTGCGCCGCCCCCGCTCGCGGAATGGGGCCCCAATCGCATCAAACTCCGGCTGCAGATAGCCCGCGCCGATCCCGAGGATCGCCCGACCGCCCGAGACCACGTCGACCGACGCGAACTCCTTGGCCAGGACGAGCGGGTTGCGCTGGGCGATCAGGACAATCCCGGTACCCAGTCTCAGGGTTTTCGTGCAGGCTGCCAGGTATCCGAGCACAACCGAGGGGTGCAAAAAGTGATGCTCGGGATCAGCCGGAGACGGCGCCACACGAGGCTTCGGAAGCACGACGTGTTCGCCGCACCAGAGCGACTCCAGGCCGGACGCCTCAGCCGACTCAGCGATCGTCCGCAACGACCCCGGATCGGAGATGCCGGTCCCCATGTTGAAGATGCCGAGTTTCACGAATGGCCTCCATCTAAATCTCACCGTCATTGCCGCGCTTGTCGCGGCAATCTCGCAGCGTGCTGTGACAACGTCTATGCCAGCACAGCCTCATACCTGCTGTAGGCGCGGGTATGACCGTAGTGCGTGGTTCCCGGAGAGGGAAGACGCAGCCTACGTTTTGAGCAGGCCGTCGGTCAGCGTGACGTCGTAGTTGCCGTCGATGAACGGCTGGGCGTCGAGCACGCGCTGAAGGAAGGGAATGTTGTGCTTCAGCCCCTCAATTCGCGAGCCGTCGAGCGCGATCCGCAGCCGTTCCAGCGCCTGCGCCCGGTCGTCGCCATGAACGATCAGTTTGGCCATCAGTGGGTCGTAAAAGTGCGAGACCTCATCGCCCGAAGCAACGCCGGCGTCCAGCCTTAGCCACGGCTGGTCCGGCACTTCCAGGATGTCAATCGAGCCGGGGCTGGGCAGCAGAGTCTCCGGATCCTCGGCGTAAATCCGCGTTTCGATGGCGTGTCCGGAGATCGGCGGCGGATCGCCGTAGCCCGGCAACTCCGTCAGCGGCTCTCCGGCGGCGATCCTGATCTGCCACTCGACCAGATCCAGTCCGGTCACCATCTCAGTGACGGGATGCTCGACCTGAAGCCGCGTGTTCATTTCGAGGAAGAAGATCTCGCCCGACGCATCGAGCAGGCATTCAACCGTGCCCGCGTTCCGATAGTTCAGTCCCGCCACAGCGCTGCGCACCTGGCCATACAGGCGGTCGCGCAGGTCGTCCGTCAGATGCGGAGCTGGCGCGGGAGCCTCTTCGATCACCTTCTGGTGACGGCGTTGGACGCTGCACTCGCGATCGCCAAGGATCACCGCGTTGCCCTGGCCGTCGCCGAAGACCTGCAACTCAATGTGATGAGGCTCGACCAGCAGGCGCTCGAGGTAGACCTCGTCCGAACCAAACGCGCGCAGCGCCGACGAGCGGGCGCGGCGCAGGGATCGACTGAACTGGTTGGGACGCTTCACCGTCGCCATGCCGATCCCGCCGCCTCCGTATGAGGCTTTGATCAACAGCGGGTAACCAACCTCCTCCGCGACCGCTTCCGCGTCCTCGTCGGCGACGGTGGCGGCTGAACCGGGGATCACCGGCATACTCAGGTCGCGCATCGTCGCGCGCGCCTGGTTCTTGTTGCCCATCAGCTCCATGTGCGCCGCATCGGGGCCAATGAAGGTGATCCCCCGTTCGTCGCAGGCCTGGGCGAAGTGGCCATTCTCGGAAAGCAACCCGTAGCCGGGGTGCACGGCGTCGCACCCCGCTTCGACCGCCGCGTCCAGTACCGCCTCCACGTTGATGTACGACTCGGCCACCGGCGCGGCGCCGATGTGCGTGGCGCCGTCCGCCTCACGCACGTGCAACGCGTCGGCGTCGGCGACCGAGTAAACGGCGTGCGACTCGATCCCGAGTCGGCGGCACGTGCGTGATACGCGAGCGGCGATTTCGCCTCGGTTGGCGATCAAAACGCGTTGGAACATGGCGGACGCGATGGGTGCTGCTAACTAGTCGCCGATTGTGACCAGCAGATCGCCCTCCTGGACCTGGTCGCCCTGGGCGATGTGAATTTCGGCGACCGTGCCGTTGCCGGGCGCTTCGACCGGAATCTCCATCTTCATCGATTCGAGGATGACCAGCTCGTCGCCCTCCTCGACCGCATCGCCCACGGCGGCGATCAACTCGAAAATGGTGCCGGCCATCGGCGACTTGACTTCGGCCATGGTTGCCTGCTCCGCTCCCCTGGGATCTGCTTCATGCCGGCGTGAACTCCACCGGACGGTTGTACGAGTTGGCGTACAGTATTGCAGTATGCCCGCAGCGCTCAGTATGCGCACTAGCAACCGACGCAGGCTGAAGATGAGAAAAGAACTGGTCGATCAGCTGGTCTGTCCCATAACCCGAGAACCGCTGACGCTGGAAATCACTCTCGAAGACGAAGACGGCGAGGTCATCGAGGGAGCGCTCTTCTCGGAGCGGATTAACTTCCGCTACCCAATCGAAGACGGAATCCCCAACCTCCTGCCGCCCGACATGCAGCGCCGCGCCGATGAGTCCGTCTGAGCGACCCACTCGGATGACCCACGATCCACACGGAACCGGTGGATCATGTGGGATGGTGTCGGGCGTGATAGAGATGCCGGACTGGGAGATGTAAGCTCGGCAGAACCCCAGTTGGACTTTAATCCGGTCCCGCGAGGCCGGGAAGGTCAACGAGATGTATCTCAAGCTCCTGCCCATTCCTGACGTATCCGGGTATCAGCTGCAAAACCAGCGCTTGCCGCTGGTTTTTTCGTCTCTGGACGGCCGCTCCGCATGATCTCCATGGACGCCGCCGCCATCAATCGAGCCATGACTCGCGTCGCTCATGAGATCGTGGAACGACATCCCGAGCCCGAGCCGCTGATGCTGGTTGGCATGCGCACCCGCGGGGTCCCGCTGGCCGAACGGCTGGCGGTCAGGATTGAAGGAATCGACGCACGCCGCATTCCCGTGGGCGCGATCGACATTTCGCTGTACCGCGACGACCTCGCACAGCGACCGCACGCGCGGATGCAGCCGTCCAGAATCCCCGAGGACATCGACGGCGCGGTGATCGTGCTCGTCGACGATGTGTTGTTCACAGGCCGCTCGATTCGCGCGGCGCTGGATGCATTGATCCACTACGGACGACCGGCCGTGATCGAACTGGCGGTCCTGATCGACCGAGGCCACCGCGAGTTGCCGATCCGGGCCGACTACGTCGGCAAGAACATCCCCACGCAGCGCGGCGACGACGTACGCGTGTCACTGCTCGAAGCGGATGGTGAAGACTGCGTCGGCGTCTATGAGGAGAGGATGTCACGTGGTCTCTGAACCGATTGCGGAGCCTCTCGTAGCGCCAACCTCCCGGGTGCCGTTCGATGAGCCGATTACGGACTGGCGGCACCGACACTTGCTGGACGTCGACAATCTGTCCAAGGAAGAGATCCTCCGCATCCTCTCAACGGCGAGCGCGATGGCTGAGGTGCTGGACCGCTCAGTCGCACGAACCCCGGCCTTGCGCGGCGTGACGATCTTCAATCTCTTCTACGAGGCTTCCACGCGCACGCGCTCATCCTTCGAGTTGGCCGGCAAGATCCTCGGTGCGGATGTGATCAACGTGTCCGGCTCCGGATCTTCGGTCGAAAAGGGAGAGTCGCTGGTCGAGACGCTAAACACGCTCTCGGCCGTCGGGGCCGACGCCGTCGTCATGCGTCACCATGCCTCGGGCGCGCCCTGGCTGGCAGCCCGCACCATTCAGGGGCACATCATCAATGCCGGCGATGGTCAGCACGCCCATCCCACCCAGGCCCTGCTCGAC
>VXTH01000011.1:0-393 GCA_009837565.1 Chloroflexota bacterium
GGGCTGGCACTTGCCTCAGGTGGATCGTGTGCTGAACGTGCAGCACTCTTCGAGGCTGGAGCAGATGGACGCGGCGCTGGGTGCGATCGGGTTGCGGCTCGATGTGAGCGCCCGAGAGATGCCCTCGGCAGCGCCAAACGCGGTTGCGGAGGACCCGCCAGAATTCACCACCCCGTAGTCGGGAGCGGGAGGGCGAGCCGGCTAGTCCTCGTCTTCGGCGATGCCGTAGCGGCGGCGGAAGCGTTCGACCCGGCCGGCGGTGTCGACGATTCGCTGTTCACCGGTGAAGAAGGGGTGACAGGTCGAGCAGATCTCGATGCGGATGTCGGACTTGGTCGCTCGCGTCTCCCAGCTGTGGCCGCAGCCGCAGGTGATCGTCGCGTCGACGTACTC
>VXTH01000011.1:403-2615 GCA_009837565.1 Chloroflexota bacterium
GACGGAGACCTTCTTGCGCCGGTTGTGCGCGTACGGCGCGAACTTGACGGTGCCGTCGGTCAGAGCGAAGAGTGTGTGGTCGCGACCGACGCCGACGTTGTCGCCCGCGTGAATGCGGGTGCCGCGCTGACGAACGATGATTCCGCCAGTGCGCACGATCTCGCCGTCGAACAGCTTGACGCCCAGCCGCTTGGAGTTGCTGTCGCGTCCATTGCGGGACGAACCGACGCCCTTCTTGTGTGCCATGGCGCTCCCCTAATCCTCGGTCTATTCGCCGCTCTCGGCGGTTTCCTCGTTTACGCCGTCCGTCGGATCGGCTTCTTGCTCATCGGCGACCTCAGCGACAGCCTCGGCCTCGGATTCCTCGAGTGCTTCGGCGGGCTGGTCAGCCTCCTCTACCTCGGGTTCGACGGCGTCTGCGGCGATCTCTTGCTGGGTCGGAGCCGACCAGACCTGGTCGCCCAGCGCGACTTCGTTGACGAGCACGGAGGTGTGCAGCTGACGGTGTCCACGCAGGCGGCGGTAGCGGGTCTTGCTCTTGTACTTGAAGACGTTGATCTTGCGGCCGCGGCCCTGTTCGACGATCTCGCCGCTGACGCTGGCCGCCGCAACGGTTGGCGTGCCGACGGCGACTTCGCCGCCGCCGCTGACCAGCAGGACATCGTCGAAGCTGATCGCGTCTCCAGCATCGCCGTCGAGACGCTCCAGCGTGATGCGCTGGCCGGGCGAGACCCGGTACTGCTTGCCGCCGCTGCGAATCACGGCGTACACGTTGGACGGATCAGTGCTCATATGCGTCTCGCGTCGATTTCCGGGTGATCGCGTTGTCGGTCCTGAAGTACCCAGCGTAGCCAGCGCAGGTCAGCCGTCAAGCGACCAGCCAACACAGTACTCTACAGCCTCGATGGTTGGCTGCCGTGGAAGCGTCAGTCCAGCGAGCTGCTGTCCTGGTTGCCGCCCCAGGCGAGACCCGGTTTGGGCGGCATTAGCGGTTCGCGCTCCTCCTCTGGGGCGTCGTCGCCCGACGCGCTCGGAGGCGGCGTCGGCTCGGGCGGCGGAGGCGGTGGGGTCGGCTGCGGTACGGCGTCGCCCGGCTGCCAGGCGAGGATTGCTTTGAGGTCGTCGCCCTCGAGCGTTTCGACCTCCATCAGGCGCGTCGCGAGCAGGTCGAGCTGCTCGCGGTTGCGACGCAGGATCGTCCGGGCGCGATCGCGGGCGCGGTCGATGATTTCGCGCAGTTCTTCGTCGATTTGTTCGGCCACCATCTCGGAGTAGTCGCGCTGCTCGGAGATGTCACGACCGAGGAAGACCATTGATTCCTTCTTGCCGAAGGTGCGCGCGCCGAGCCGCTCCGACATGCCCCATTGGGTGATCATGGCGCGGGCGATTTGAGTGACCTTGCTCAGGTCGTCGTGCGCGCCGGTGGTCATCTCGCCAAAGACGAGTTCCTCGGCTGCGTGCCCACCCAGGGCGGAGGCCATGAAGCCTTCGTAGTAGGTCTTGCCGGCCAACCGATGCTCGGACTCGGGGAGATAGCGGGTGTAGCCGCCGGCCATGCCGCGCGGGACGATCGTGACCTTGTGCACAGGGTCGTGCCCAGGGATGTGCGACGCCACCAGTGCGTGGCCGCCCTCGTGGAAGGCGACGATCTCTTTCTCGCGCCCGACGAGCAGCCGCGACTTGCGCTCGGGACCGGCCATGACGCGGTCGACTGCCTCCTCGACCTCGGCCTGCGTGATGTGCTTCTTCTGTCGCCGAGCGGCGAGGATGGCTGCCTCGTTGAGCAGATTGGCCAGCTCGGCGCCCGAGAATCCGGGCGTCTCCTTGGCGATCGTATGGAGGTCGACTTCCTCGGCCAGCGGTTTGCCGCGGACGTGAACGTCAAGGATGGCGACGCGGCCCTTGACGTCAGGCGCGTCAAGCACCACGCGGCGGTCGAAGCGCCCGGGGCGCAGCAGCGCCGGGTCGAGGATGTCGGGGCGGTTGGTGGCCGCAACGACAATCACGTTGGTGTTGGTGTCGAAGCCGTCCATCTCAACCAGGATCTGATTGAGCGTCTGCTCGCGCTCGTCGTGAGAACCGCCGACGCCGGCGCCGCGCTGGCGGCCGACCGCGTCGATCTCGTCGACAAAGACGATGCAGGGCGCGTTGCGCTTGGCCTGCTCGAACAGGTCGCGCACCCGGCTGGCGCCGACGCCGACGAACATCTCGA
>VXTH01000011.1:2625-7403 GCA_009837565.1 Chloroflexota bacterium
GCCGGTGCCCGGCGGTCCGACGAGCAGACAGCCGCGGGGAATCCGCGCGCCAAGCGAGGCGCAGCGCTCGGGGAACTTAAGGAACTCAACGACTTCCTGCAACTCTTCCTTGGCTTCGTCGCACCCGGCGACATCGTTGAACGTCACGGTTGGTCGATTGGCCGTGACCATGCGGGCCTTGCTCTTGCCGAAGGACATCGCCTGCGAGCCCTGGCCCTGGGCCTGGCGCAGGAAGAAGAAGATCAGCCCGATGATCAGCAGGAAGGGCAACAGGTTGATGAACAGCCCGGCGATCGTCGAACCGAAACCGCCGCCACCGCCGACCTCGATGTCGGGGAAGCCCTGTGAGCCGACGTCAATGCCCTCTCGCGAGAGGAACTCGAAGAAGTCGAAGCCCGTTTCGGGGACGTTCGTTTCGTATGACTCCGCGCCGTCGCGGTAATCCAGGGTGACCTTGTCCGAACCGACCTGAACCGCTTCGATCAGACCGGCGTCGTTCTTGATTCGTTCGAGCAGTGATTCGGTGCCGCCCGCCAGGGGGATCTCATTCGATCCGCCGCCGCGCGGGAACACCGAGAATATGACGATGATCAGAACGACGCCGATCAGCAGGTAGACGAGGAAGCTGCGTTTGAAGCGTGAGCCGCCCATCGTGGCGATCCCTCAACAGCAGCGCGCACCATCGATCAGGCACACGCTGAATGTGTCATCGGTCAGATTGAGCATATCGCAACGGCTGAACGCCCTGCGTCTGCATTACGTGAATTCCGCGCATAGTTCTTGCACGGTTCTTGCATTGTTCCTGTTGCGACGCCGCGCTGTCGTCTCTGGCCGTCCGTTAGGATTCACCGAGCATCGGCGGCGCGAGCATGACGTTGTGGGGGTGATGCTCGCTAGGTGGAGAACGGACTGTTGGCTGCCAGGCCCGACAGCGCGCCCATCCGGTTCGAAGCTGACGAGGCGTGTCCGCCGCTCATCGCGCTCGTGGTCGGCCTGCAGGGCGCCGCGCTGGTGCTTGCGCCGACGGTCCTGATCGTCGCCATCACGGTCCGATCCTCGGGCCTTGATGACAGCTACCTGACCTGGGGCGTGTTTGCCGCACTGCTGATCAATGCAGTGGTGACTGCGCTTCAGTCGGTCCAGGCCTGGCGGTTCGGAGGAGGTCACGTCGTGATCTCCGGTCCGACCATGCAGTTCATCGGAATCACCGTGGTCGCCGTATCCACGGCCGGGCCGGAGATCCTTGCGACGCTGTTGGTTGCCTCCTGTGTGATTCAGGTGGCGCTGGCCTGGTGGCTGCCGCTCCTTCGCCGGATTGTGACGCCGCTGGTTACCGGCACGGTCATGATCCTGATCGCGGTCACCGTACTGCCGCTTGCCTTCAACAACATCCAAACGCTGTCGGCAGACGCGCCCGGGGCCGCGGGACCGACGATTGCCGGCATCACATTGCTCGTGTCAGTGGTCATGACGCTCAGGGCGCGCGGAAGATGGCGGCTGATCGCGCCGTTTGTCAGCATCGTTGTCGGTTGCCTGGTCACAGTCGGGTTCGGTGAGTTTGACGCCCGGCGAATCGGCGAAGCCAGCTGGTTCGGCGTCTCCGATGTACCGGCACTGGGATTCGACCTGTCCTTCGGCAACGAATTCTGGGCGTTGCTGCCAACGTTCGCCATTCTCACCCTGGTGGTGGGCCTCAAGACCATTACCGACAGCGTGGTGATCCAGCAGGCTTCCCGGCGGCGGCCATCGGCGATCGACTTCCGCAAGGTCCAGGGCATGGTCAGCGTGAACGGCATCGGCATGTTGTTGGCTGGAATCGCCGGCACGCCGCCGATTTCGGTCTATTCGTCATACGTCTTGACCCTGAACAATCTGACCGGCGTCGCATCGCGACGGGTCGGGATCGGTGTGGCTGTTGTCTTTGTGGCCCTCGCCTTCTTCGCCAAATTCGCAGGAGTCCTGCTCAGCATCCCGGGGCCCGTGCTGGCCGCCTACCTGATGCTGGCGATGGGCTTCTTCTTTGTTGGCGGCGTGCAGACGATCCTGCGCGACGGCCTCGATCCCCGGCGAAGTCTGATCGTCGCACTGGCCATCACGCTGGGTCTGGGCCTGCACAACCACGAGGTCATGCGCGACCTGCTGGGCGATGAACTGGGCGGACTGCTGAGCAACGGTGTGATGATCGGCGCGGTCGTGGCGATCGGGATGACGCTCTTGATCGAGACGTTGAGTTCACGGGCTGCTCGACTGGAGGTGACGCTGGACATGGCCTCGCTCTCAGCGATTGACGAGTTTCTGTCCAGTACGGCAACGCGACTCGGCTGGAACGAGGCGTCAAGCCGGCGGCTGCGCTCGGCAGGCGAAGAAACGCTGGCCACGCTGCTCGCGGACGACGACGGGGATGATCAGCCGAACACTCCTCGCCTGATCGTCCTCGCCAGACCGCAATCGGAAGCGGTGGAGTTGGAGTTCGTCGCCACCATGAGTCGAGAGAACATCGAGGACCAAATGGCGTACCTGACAAACGAGGCGGCGCTGGCTGCGGAGGGTGAGCTCTCGCTCAGATTGCTCCGTCACTATGCCTCGAATGTGCGGCACCAGAAATTCCACGGCGTGGACATCGTCATCGTGCAGGTTGAGGGCAGCGCCTAGCGAGTGCTCGCCAGACATAACGATTGGCGGTAGTATCGTGACGTGTCCAGACAGACTCCGACCCGACGGCGAGAACTGCAGCATTGGCGCAACGGCGCCCGCTCTATCGTCGGCCTCGACGAGGTCGGCCGCGGTCCGCTGGCCGGACCGGTGGTGACGGCCGCGGTGTCGCTGCCGTTGGACCATCGGCCGGCCTGGCTGTCCGAATTGCGCGACAGCAAGCAGCTAAGCGCTCGGCAGCGGGAACTGCTGGCTCCGCAGATTCGTGAGGGATCGTTGCAATGGGCACTCGGCTGGGTACATGCGTCCGAGTTGGACGAGATCGGAATGACGACCGCGTTGCGGATCGCGTGCCGACGAGCGCTCGAGCAGTTGCCCGCGGCGCCCGATGTGGTGATCGCCGACGGCCGCGATGATCTTCGGCTCGCCGTGCCAACGGAGATGGTCGTCAAAGGCGACGCTTCGGTCGCACCCATTGCCGCGGCATCGATCATCGCCAAAACGGCTCGCGACGCGTGGATGATCACACTGGATGAGCAGTATCCCGACTACGGATTCGCGCGGCACAAGGGATACGGCTCTCCCGAGCATTTGCGCGCCCTGGAACAACTGGGACCCTGTCCCGAGCATCGACGCTCGTTCGCGCCGGTGGCCGCGCAGATTCAGCCGCGACTCGCGCTCGATGCCGCCGCTTCCTGACCGCAAGCCGGATAGCAAGCAGGCGCTGGGCACAGCCGGCGAGGATCTGGCCGCCACCTACCTGCAATCGCGCGGCTATCGGATAGTCGAGCGCAACTACCGCAGGCGATGGGGCGAAGCCGACATCATCGCCGTCGATGCTGATGGGACTCAGGTCATCGTCGAGGTCCGCAGCCGCAGCGATCGGCGCTACGCGGTCGAAGCGGCGCAATCGGTCGGTCCGCGCAAGCAACGTCAGTTGCGCCGGCTGGCGCACGGATGGCTGGCCGAGCAGGAGTCCGAAATCGACATCCGGGTTGACGTGATGATCATCGCGCCCGACCACAGCGGGCGGCTGGCGGTCGTGGCGCACATTCAGGATGCAATCGAAGACGAACCGATCGACGACTAAGCTGAGAGCGTAGCCGGAGCCGGACCGTCGACATGCCGATCTACGAGTACTACTGTCCCGACTGCGCACGTACCGTCGAGCTGTTTCAGCGCCGCGTGCGAACCAAGGATGATCCATTGCCGGGCTGTCCCGAATGCCGGGAGGGCGAGCTGCAGACCCGGTTTTCTCGATTCCGCTCGAAGACGGAGTTGTCATTTCCCGGGTTCGACACGCTCGACGACGTCGACGCTGACGATCCGGAGTCCGTTGCCGCCTGGCGAAAATCGGCTGGAGCCGCGCCAGAACTGCCTGCTGATCTCGCCTGACCAGCGCACTCAAGCGCCAGAGGAGGCCGCACGTGCCGATCTACGAATACCGATGCCAGGAATGCGGTCACATGCAGGAGCAATTTCATCGCTCGCTGGAACGGGCCAAGATCCCTGCCTGTGACACCTGCCCCTCCACGGAGATGGAACGGGTGATCTCGCGCTTCGCCACACCCAAGACCGAGGCGCAGGTGCTGGAGCAGTACGGGTCTCCCGGTCCCGGCGCCGGACCGGACGCGTATCGGGACCCGCGCCAGATCGGGCGTTGGGCCGAAGAGCGATTCGACCAGATGGGTGTCGAGATGCCGGCCGAGGCGAAGCAGATGATCGACGCCGCGCGCGATGGCGATCTGCCGGACCCGGTCAAGGACCTGTAGTCCTCGACTCCGTCATTGCCGCGCTCGCCCCTGTAAATCACGGAATTGCCGCGTTATGGCCTGGGCGATATCTTGCCGACGGGCGGAGCAGCCTGTCCGCCTGTTACCGGAACCGCACGGGATTGACCTGTTCGTGAGGGGACCTGCATGGAAATTCTGATCTTTGCCATCATCGCGGCCGTACTCGCGCTGCTGTTTGCGGCGGTGCGCGTGCGCGACGTGCTGGCCGAGGACGAAGGCAACGACCTGATGAAGACGATCGCTCGCGCGATCCAGGCCGGCGCTGCGACGTTCCTCAAGCGCGAGTACACGTTCCTGGCCGGATTCGTCGCAGTCGTGTTTGTGGTCCTGTTG
>VXTH01000367.1:0-7379 GCA_009837565.1 Chloroflexota bacterium
ACCTTGAAGGCTGCGGCGGGCGTTTCGGGATCGGGAATCTGCTTCACGCAGACGATGACATCCATCGGTTCCTCACTGACTGGAAGAAAGAGCTCGAAACTGAGTCGAGCGGACGGGAATCAGGTCACGCGTCCAATTCCGCATTGTGTCGCGCCCAAGGTCGCTGGGCAGTCAGATGGGATACAGATTGACGCCTTCGAGCCCGTCCAACGCCTAGCTGCTCGGGGATTGACCGTTGTCAGTTCTGTTGAGTAGCCGGTCAAGTTTGGCGTCCATGTCGCCGAGCCGGTCGATCACGTGCTCTCCCAAGCGATCAATCTTGGCATCGAGTCCGTCGATGCGCCCGTTCAGCCGTTGCTCTACGCCGTCGATGTGCTCGCTCAAGCGTTGCTCGACCCCACCTATGCGGCGATGGAGGGAGTGGAGTTCAGGAGCGAGGGCGTCAACCAGTGCATCTGAAATGCGCCGCTCGCTACCGGTCTGCGAACTGGGCAAGCGCGAGCGGGTTCGTTGCGCAATCTCGCGCGCGGTGGGATCGGGTTCAGGTGCTGCCATTCAGAGTTCCAGTCTCCATGCTAGACACCATGTTGCCTGTCGGAAACGGCCGCCGCTTGCAGCAGTTCAGCGACGTCGAGGACTTTGAGCTTGTCGTCGTCCTCAACATCGAGTTGCACGGTTCCGATGCCGGAATCGAACATCTGGATGCAGAAGGGACAGGCGGTGCAGGCGGAGTCGGCGCCGGTGGCGACGGCTTCCTCGACCCGGACCTCGTTGACCCGGCTCTTGCCTTGCTCTTCCATCCACATGTTGCCGCCGCCAGCGCCGCAGCAGAGGCCCTGCTCTCGGTTGCGGGGCATCTCGATCAGGGTGACGTTCGGCACCTGCTCGAGGATCCGGCGCGGGGCCTCAAAGATGTCATTGTGGCGTCCGAGGTAGCAGCTGTCGTGGTAGGTGATGGTTTGCTCGGGGACCTCCGCGTTGGGCACCAAGCGGCCTTCATTGACGAGTTGCTCCAGTAGCTGGGTGTGGTGGATCACCTGGAACTTGGCGCCCATGTCCGGATACTCGTTGAGGAACGTGTTGAAGCAGTGCGGGCAGTGCGTGATGACCGTTTTCTGCTCATCATTGACGCCGGTTTCATTGAACAACTCGATCAGGCCCTCGGCGAGGATCTGGTAGAGGTACTCGTGGCCCAGCCGGCGGGCCGGGTCGCCGTTGCAGGATTCCATTCCCTTGATCACGCCGAAGGAGACATCAGCCTCGCGCAGCAGTGAGACGACGGAGCGGGTGATCTCCTGCGCGCGGTCGACGAAGGCGCCGGTGCAGCCGACGAAGTAGAGATAGTCCTGCTCGCCGGTCCACTCTGGGACCTGATCCTCGATGCCTTCCATCCAGGAGTCGCGAGTGTACGGCGTGCCGCGCCAGGGGTGGCCCTGACGTTCGAGCGTCTCCAGTGTGCCCTGGACGGTGTCGGGCATGCGGGCCTCTTCCATGACCAGGGAGCGGCGCATGTCGACGATCGTTGGCACGTGCTCAATGAAGACGGGGCAGGCCTCGACGCAGGCGCCGCAGGTGCGGCAGGCCCAGAGCGACTCATCGCGAATGACGCCGCCAACCATGGGAGTCTCGTCGTCGAGGCCGAAGTTGAGATCGTTGCCCTGGACGAGGTTGGCGACCTTTTGCTCGCCGACGGCGGTGGCATACGACTTGAGATCCTGGATGATGTGCATGGGCGAGAGCGGCTGGCCGGCGATGTCGGCAGGGCAGTTGTCGGTACAGCGGCCACAGCGCACGCAGACATCGAGCTCGAAGATCTGCTTCATCGTGAAGTGCTCGAGTTGGGAGACGCCGAAGTGCTCCTGTTCCTCGATGTTCACGATCATGTCGAGCTTGCCCGGCGCGGACGTGCGCTTGAGGAACGCGTTGGCCGGCGCCAGGACGAGGTGGTTGAGCTTGGAGTAGCCGAGCAGGGTGATCCAGGAGAGCGCGCCGACCATGTGGATCCACCAGAAGGTCGTGTGGATGTCGAGCGCGGCGGAGATCTTCACGCCAGAGAACATCAGGGCGACGACGTAGCCGACCGGCGACCAGTAGGACCATTCGGGGTTGACGTTGATTTCGGAAGTGTGGATGCGCAGGCCCTCGACGATGAAGCCGGTGACCAGGAGCATCCCGAGGCCGCCGAGGATGAGCCAGTCTTCCCAGGTCGGCAGCCATGCGGTGCGCGGCCGCACCCAGCGGTGGGCTACGGCCATCGCGACGCCAATGATGCCGACGAGGCCGAAGAGGTCGGCCACGAGCGAGTACCCGAGGTACCGCGGTCCAACGAGGATGTCGACGGGGATGTAGTCGTCGATGGCCAACAGCGCCGTGACGAGGAACAGAACGATCATCGAGGTCATGATGCAGAGGTGCATGACGCCCGAGTAGGGGTCGCGGAGGACGCGCTCGGTGCCGCCGCCGCCCTTGATCAGCCGTCCGAGACGGACTGGCAGGTTGTCGAAGTTGCCCTTGAGCAGTGACGTGGGCTTGCCCAGTCGCCAGACGCGGGAGCGTCGGACCAGTCCGTAGATGATGATCCCGATCACGAACGGGAGCAGCATGTAGAGCACCCAGAAGTGATCGATGTTGAAAAAGAGTTCGCGGTGCGCGCCGGTCACGCGGACGGTTTCGGCGCCAGAGACAAGCAGGATGCCGCCCAGCGGCAACCAGGCGGGAATGGCTAGTGCCGAGACTCGCTTACCCGTCGATGTCGCGCTGGTCTTGCGCTTGGTGGTATCAGATTTGACAGCCGATTTGGTCACCGCAGCACCCCCAACCGACAAGCCATTCTTCAAGCTGTGCGTTGGGGCATTATCGCATGTGGCCCGCGCGGGACTGTCAGTTGCCGCAGTAGGAGAAGTTCACAAGGATCTCGTCGGGTATCAGGTTCTCAATGCCGAAGGTCAGATCCTGGCCGCCGATTCTGATCCACAGCATGCGGATTCCGGCCTGTTCTTCCAACGTGTGCAGGAAGGGCCACCTGTGGATTGACTCAACCAGATCGTCGCCAGCCATCCACCGGTCAGTGTTCAAGGTGCCCTCGTCGAACCGCCAGTGGATGCGGGTGAGACCATCGGGCAACGACAGTCCCGTGATGTAGGTGCGCCGCACGCCGTCGACGCAAGCCTCTACCAGCCGGACAGACGCGTCGGTCAGCGATGTCGCGATCACGGCACTATTGACGACCCCGTGCTCATGGTCATGAACAGTGCCGTAGACGATGCCGTCCCCGGTGATCGCCGGTGCAATCTCTACGGGCTCGAACGACGGTTCGGTCTCTTCCAGCGGTTCAGTGGCAACGACCTCAACGGGGACGGCCAGCTCGTGACCGACGTACAGCAGATCGGGCGAGTCAAGCTCGTTGGCCGCGATCAGATCGTGCAGCTCGATCCCCAACGTTTCCGCAATGTCGGCGAGGGTGTCGCCGGCCTCGACGACGTAAGTCTCGAGGTCCAACACAACGGTCGTTTCGGGCTTTGGCGCCGGCTCGATCTGGGGCCGAGGCACATCGAGCGCTGCGATCAGGATGTCGACCGGCTCCAGCGCTGGCTCGAGCGGCTCCGTCGACCCTGCGTCCTCGTCCTCCTGTGACTCCCGCGACTGCGGTGTGGCGTCGCCGTCCGACTCATTGTCTGTCGGTTCCTGATCGGATTCCTCTTCGGGCCCCGGCTCAGGTTGATCCTGGGACTCCTCTTGCTGCGATTGCTGATCGTCCCGAGGAAGATGTTCGGCGACCGGCAAGGGTTCGGGATCCGTCCGGGCGTCGATTGCCAACCAAGCCGACGCAGCGACGATGACGGCGACAAGCAGAACTCCAAGCAAAGGTAGGCGCGGCATGAGGCCACGCTAGGGAGGCCTGAGACGCGCAGTCGTTAAACCGGTGGATTCAGTTGTGGACAGTGTGGGCAGGACTCCGCGAGCACGCCGACGAAGGCGAATCGGTAGATGTGCCCATTGAGCAGTCGGCTAGCCGTTCTTGGCTTCGCCGTGGGTTTTGCGCAGGTCGTTCTTGAGGACCTTGCCCATGTGGTTTCGAGGGAGGGTGTCGACCACGGCGAGATAGGTGGGAGCCTTGTAGCTGGCCAGTTGACTCTTGGTGTGGGCGACCGCGTCGTCCAGGGAGAGTGCCTCGCCTTCGTGGAGGATGACCACGGCCTTGACAACTTCGCCCCACTCGAGGTCGGGCGCGCCGATCACCGCCGCCTCGGCGACGGAGGGGTGAGCCTCAAGCACCTGCTCGATCTCGCCGGGCGCGATGTTCTCGCCGCCGCGGATGATCAGGTCCTTGGTCCGGCCGGTGATGAACAGGTAGCCCTCGTCGTCGAGGTAGCCGACGTCGCCGGTGTGCAGGATGCCGTCGCGGATGGCGGAGGCGGTCTCTTCCTCCTGCTTGTAGTAGCCGGCCATGATGCGGTCGCCGCGAACGCAGATTTCGCCCTCTTCACCGGTGCCAACAACCTGATCAGCCGGGTCCATGATCAGCACTTCGATGTCGGGCATCACCTTGCCGACCGAGCGCAGGCGGTGTTCCTTGACGGAGATCTCGTCGGGCGTGCCGTCGAGCCGGTGGTCGTCGGGGCCGAGGAAGGAGATCGAGCTGGTCGATTCGGTCTGTCCGTAGGCGTTCATGAAGCCGACGTTCTGAGGGAAGACATCGACTGCGGCACGGATCACGTCGTAGGGCATCGGCGCCGCGCCGTAGGTGAGAAGCTGAAGCGTGTCGCCCTTGAAGGCGCTGAAATGCTCGTCCTCCATCGTGCGCTTGAGCATGGTCGGCACAACCATCGAATGTGTGATGCCGTGACCGTCGACCGCGTCGATCCAGGCCGCAGGCGAGAACTGCGGCAGAATCACCAATGTGCGACCGCCCCAGACCGAGGAGACCATCGTGGTCGCGCCGGCGATGTGGAACAGCGGCACGGAGAGCAGCGTCTTTTCGTGCGCCGCCTCGGGGTCGGCGGGCGACATCGTGTTAGTCACGTAGACGGTGAGGTCCTGGTAGGTGACCTGCACGCCCTTCGGCATCGCCGTGGTGCCCGAGGTGTAGATGATGACGGTCGGGTCCTTGTCGTCGACCTCGGCCCAGAGGAAGTCGTCGGAGCCGGAGGCCATCAGGTCGCGATAGTGCTGCTGACCAAGGGCGACATCGTGTTCGAGGGCGATGTAGTTCTGGACCGTTGGGCAGTCGCCCTTGATCGCGCTGACGAGATCCTGGTAGCGGTCGGAGACAAAGATCGCCTTGGCCTCGACGGTGTTGATCATGTAGGTCAGCTCTTCGCGCTTTGCCCGATAGTTGAGCGGGACGAAGGTGACGCCGATCTTGGCGCAGGCGTAGTAGATGATCACGTACTCGGCCGAGTTGACGGACATGACGCCGACGTGGTCGCCACGGGTCAGGCCCAGACCCTGCAGGGCGTTGCCCAGGCGGGTGACCTCGGCCTGCAGATCGGCGTAGGTCTTGACCGTGTCTTCACAGATCAGGGCTGCGCGGTCGGGGACGACGGCGGCGGAGAGCTCAAGGAAATCGGCGGTATTCACGGGTCAGTCTCCCTCGCCCGAGCCGATGCACGGATCGGGCCCATTGCGGATATGAACGGGTTAACGATCAGACATTCTATTGGCCAAACGCCGTGCGGTCTGCGTGTCCTGTCGAATCGCAGCAGACTTAGGCAGATCGAGCCCGCGCCGGATGCTGCGCTTTAGCGCTGCCGTGACGGCCGGATCGGCGGCGGCGAGCCGCTCAGCGACGGCGAACACGGTCTCATCCAACTCCTCCACCGCGACAACACGGTGAATGATCCCCCAACGCTGCGCCTGCCGGGCATCGATTGGATCGCCGCTCAGAATCAGGCCTCTGGCCGCGCCGGGCGGCGCGATGCGAGGCATCATCTGGGTGCCGCCCGCAGAGGGTATGTAGCCCAGCGTGACCTCGGGCAGTCCGATCTGCGTGTTCTCCGTAGCGATCCGTAGGTCGCAATAGAGGGGCAGTTCGATACCGGCGCCAAAGCAGAAGCCGTGCAGTGCCGCGATCGTTGGGATCGGCAGATCTTCCAGGAGCGCCCAGAGATCGCGCTGTCGGCGGGCCTCGCGTGATTCGTGCAACGAAGGCGCGCTGCCGAATTCCGAGATGTCGGCGCCGGCGGAAAAGGCCCGCGGACCGTCGCCGCGGAAGATCAGGACCCTGACATCGGGATCAAGCCGAGCGGCCTGAATGTAGGTCCAGAGGTCGTCGCGCATCGCCATGTTGATCGCGTTGAGCGCCTCGGGCCGATTGAGGCTGATGCTGGCGACGCCATTGAGGGGCTTGTCGTAGTCGACGAACGGTTGGGTCATCAGCGCCAGTCAGGTTTGCGGATTTCGCTCTTGCGCCGGACTTCCCAGAGTCGCGCGATGTCGGCGTTGATCTTTTCGTGGAGTGCGTCCATCTCCTCGCGGCCGGGTCGCATCTCGCCGGACTTCCAGCGGCGGATGGCCGCGCGGTCGGACTTGTCGATCTCCACCTCCTCGAGCATGTGATTGACCACCTGGCTGAAGATCGCCCAGGCCTCTTCGATGTCGAGTTCTACCTTGACCATGATCGTCTTCCCCTCTGTCCTCGCGGAATGCGGACGGCTAGCGGACCGTTCTGTAGTAGTCGCGGCGACGAATCTGGCGAGTCAGCTCTTCGTCGATCGTGTTCCCCAGTGCCTCGTTGACGCCGTTGGCCACAGCCTCCATCGCTGCGTTGCCTTCGACGACACCGGCGCGCCAGTCGCGGATTGCCTGGGCCCCCTCTTCGGAGAGTTCAACCTGATCGAGCACCTGGGCGGTGACCAGGGTCATCAACGACCAGGTTTCTTCCTCATCAAGAATCAGTCGCATCTCATGTGCCTTCCCTGCGCGTACGGGATCACGTACCGCTGAACTCTGGTGCTCGTTTGTTCACGAAGGCGTCAACGCCTTCGGCTCTGTCGTTCGTGTCCTGAAGCAGAATGGTGAGCTCGGTCTCGTAGTGCAACGCCTGGGCCAGCGGCATCTCGAGGCCGTGGCGGATCGCGTCCTTGGCGTAGCGAGTGGCGAGCGGTCCTCGGGAAGCGATCGAGCCGGCCACCTGCCAGGCTGCTTCAGACGCGTTGTCGGCCACGAGATTGACCAATCCCCAATCAAGCGCGGTGGCGGAATCGATCTGGCCTTCCAGTAGCAACAGCTGTGTAGCTCGAGAACGGCCGATTGCGCGGGTCAAGCGCTGCAGGCCGCCGGCCCGCGGGAAACCAACCGTCAACGCCTCGAGACCGATCTGACAGTCCGATGCCGCGACACGGATGTCGGCCGCCAGCGCCAGCTCCAGACCTCCGCCC